>CAVLCX010000246.1:0-3045 GCA_963661525.1 bacterium | reverse complement strand
CCTATACTCATATGCCGCAGATTCAAAAAGGCAATAAAGCTTACCACCCTGCGCATATGTAAGTTCAAGCATAGGCGGGCAAGCCAAAATATTATCAAGTGTTTTATTGCCGTTTAATTCATCAAATACATAAGTGTAAAGATATGAGCAATAAATGCCTTTTGTTTCATTTCTGCCATAGGAAACTGAAGCAAAAAGCCTAAGCTTACCCTTATAGTTTGATATAGAAAAACCTTGAGTATAGCTTGGAAGTGAAAACTTATAATTATAAATAAGCGTATAAGTATTATTCGTTCTGTCATACACAGGAGTATAGCAATAAGCAAAACTTTCAGAACCTGCGCCGAAAGTTGCGAGATAAACGCGTCCGTTTTTATAAGTTACGCTTGATGCAGAAGTAATAAAATTATTGGAATCATTTTCATCAATAGTATAATTGACACTTACAAAGCTGCTTGAAAAGCGCATATATTTATTAAAATCATCAAGAGATATAACACCGACAGCAGATTTAGAAGCTTTGGTAACAAGAATTAAACCGTTAGAACTGTCATACGCAATACCGCCAACATGGTATGAATCAGGCAAAATAAGTGTTTTTACAAGCGTATCATTATTATCAAGCACATATATTACAGACCTGCAAATAGAAGCATTATCATAAACAGAACTGTCATATGCAGTGATAAGAGTGTATTGGTTAACTTTGCAAATTGCCTGCGGACACATTGACTGTGTTGCGGTAATACGCTTAATTTGCTTATCATATGACACACTTGACATAAGACCCGGGCAAAGATATGCACCGTCTGTAACTTTAGAATTAAATTCAGGATAAGTCATCAAAGTATCATAGTTATTAACATTAGTTACTTCCTCCTGCGTAGTCATAACAGCAGCGTAAGAAGTGTAAGCTGAAAAAGAAAGTGTAATTACAACTAAAACAGCAGATAAAAATATTGATAAAATCTTATTAAACTTCATTTTTAAACCTTCATATAACAAAAAGAATATGCTCTAATTATAAGAGCATATTCTGAATTTGTCAAATGTTTTTCGCAATTATATTAGTACATTCCGCCGCCTTGCGCTGCTGCAAGAGCTGCTGCCTGTGCTGCATCAGCCTGTGGGTCTTTAATATCGGTAACAAGTGACTCGGTAGTAAGAACCATAGCTGCAACAGAAGAAGCGTTTTGAATAGCTGAACGGGTAACTTTAGCCGGGTCAACAATACCGGCTTCAATCATATCGCAATACTCATTAGTTGCGAAATTAAGGCCATAGCCGATTTTATCCGAATTCTTAATTTTATCAACTATAACCGAACCTTCTTCACCTGCATTTCTTGCAATCTGGCGAACCGGCTCTTCAAGTGCTTTAAGAACGATTTGAACACCGGTCTTAAAATCAGCGTCATCACTGTCAAGAAGCTTTTCAACAGCAGAAATTGCGTTAATAAGAGCAACACCGCCTCCGGCAACTATACCCTCTTCAACAGCTGCTTTGGTAGCTGCAAGAGCATCTTCAATACGAAGCTTCTTTTCTTTCATTTCTGTTTCGGTAGCAGCACCTACTTTAATAACTGCTACGCCGCCTGCAAGTTTAGCAAGGCGTTCGTGAAGCTTTTCCTTATCAAAATCAGATGTTGAATTATCAATAGCTGTTTTAATTTGGTTAACTCTGTTTTTGATTTCGTCACTGTCACCGGCACCGTCAACAATGATTGTATTTTCCTTTGTAACCTTTACCTGACGGGCTTTACCGAGCATTGCCATTGTAGCATCTTTAAGCTCAAGACCAAGGTCTGAAGTGATAACCTGACCGCCTGTAAGAGTGGCAATATCCTGAAGCATATCTTTTCTTCTGT
Organism: bacterium; assembly: GCA_963661525.1. GTDB lineage: Bacteria > Bacillota > Clostridia > Oscillospirales > Acutalibacteraceae > Eubacterium_R. The sequence continues at coordinate 1,178 of CAVLCX010000246.1, read as the reverse complement.
CACCAAATCCCGGTGCTTTTACGCATACGCAAGTAAATGTACCTCTGAGCTTATTAAGAAGAATAGTTTGTAGAGCTTCGCCCTCAACATCTTCAGCAATGATAACAAGCTTTTGACCGCTCTTAAGAACAGATTCAAGAAGCGGAAGAATATCCTGAACAGATGAAATCTTTTTATCTGTAATAAGAAGCATTGCATCATCAATTACAGCTTCCATTTTATCGGTATCGGTTACCATATAAGGTGAAATGTATCCACGGTCGAACTGCATACCTTCAACTACTTCGCAAACTGTGTCGGCAGTCTTTGACTCCTCAATAGTAATAACACCGTCTGCCGAAACCTTTTCCATAGCGTCTGCAATAAGAGAGCCGACATATTCGTCAGCGGCAGAGACAGTAGCAACTCTTGCTATATCGTCAGAGCCCTTAACCTGCTCGCTATTTGCCTTTACTGCATCAACAGTAGCGTCAACTGCTGCCTTGATACCGTTTTTAACAGCCATTGGGTTTGCACCTGCTGCAACATTTTTCATTCCCTCTCTTACAAGAGCCTGAGCAAGTAGTGTAGCTGTAGTTGTACCGTCGCCGGCATCATCATTAGTCTTTGATGAGACCTCTTTAACAAGCTGAGCACCCATATTTTCAAACGGGTCGTCAAGCTCGATTTCCTTAGCGATTGTTACACCGTCGTTAGTAATAAGCGGTGCGCCGTATTTTTTGTCAAGAACTACATTGCGACCCTTTGGACCGAGTGTAATTTTAACTGTGTTTGCAAGTTTATCAATACCTGCCTGAAGAGCTTTTCTTGCGTCTTCACCGTAAATTATGTCCTTTGCCATAGTGATTACCTCCAATTATTCTACAACTGCGAGAACGTCTTTAACCGACGTGATAGTATATTCAACACCGTCAAGCTTAACCTGAGTACCTGAATATTTGCTGATAATAACCTTATCGCCTGCTTTAACGGTCATTGGGTTTTCCTCTGTTCCGGGACCTACTGCAACAACCTGGCTCATTTCAGGCTTTTCCTGTGCCGATGCGGCAAGAATGATGCCGCTCTTTGTTGTTTCCTCTGCTTCAACAGATTTTAAAAGAACTCTGTCAGCAAGTGGTTTGATTGTCATATTTATCACCTCTAAAATTATTTACAAGCATTTTAGCACTCTTAACCAT
>CAVLCX010000245.1:749-3045 GCA_963661525.1 bacterium | reverse complement strand
GTGTAGAAGTAACGCCGGAAACCTTTACTACAAGCAATCCCGAATGTCTTAGGCTTTTTGAATTGAAAAAATATATGGATATACTGTTATCCCAAAATCAATATATTCCTAAAAGTGAATACAGAAGCAAACTTCTTGAAAATAAGAAAACGATTGAATATTTCGCTGTGCTTGATAATAGTGGCATGCTTAAATCTTTTTGTGAAAGCAATAAAATAGATATATCTGCCGTCGAATCAACACTTAATTGTTATAGAAATTTTGAAGAAACAGTAGATGCGCATAATGAAGAATATATTCAGGGTGCGATGAAGACTGAAAAAACATTTCTGGACAATATTTTACGTGACGTTGACCCTAAGATAAAATTAGACGATGATCAGCGCCGTGTTATACTAACTGATGAGGATTATTGTCTTGTTATTGCAGGTGCAGGTGCGGGTAAAACAACAACAGTAGCAGCGAAAGTTAAGTATTTGGTTGAGAAGAAAAATATTGATCCTTCTCAAATACTTGTTGTTTCATTTACCAATAAAGCAGTACAGGAGCTAAGAGATAAACTTAACGATGATTTACAGATTGATTGTCCGATTGCAACTTTTCATTCCACCGGTAATGCAATTTTAAGAAAACGATCGGATGAGAAGTTAAACATCGTTGATTCATCTAAGCTCTATTTTGTTATTCGGGATTATTTTAAAAATTCAATTCTCCAAAACGAAAGGTTAGTCAATAACCTCATATTATTCTTTGCCTCCTATTTTGACGCCCCTTACGAAGGCAATGATTTGAACAACTTTTTCAACAAAATAGCAAAATCAAACTTTGCAACATTACGAAGTGACTTAAATGAATTTCAATGTCAAGTTATGGACATAAGAACAAAAAAGTCTGTAACTATACAAAGTGAAGTAATGCGTTCACATCAAGAAGTTGAAATTGCAAACTTTTTATATTTGAACACGATTGAATATGAATATGAGCCCATCTACCGCTATGATATTATGTATGCCCGAAAGCCATATACTCCGGATTTTGCAATTCGTCAGGGAGAAAAAGTAGCGTATATCGAACATTTTGGCATTACACAGGATGGTAAAAATGATCGATATAGCGATGATCAATTAAAGACGTATAAAAAAGCAATCAATGACAAAATCCGTCTTCATCAGCAACATGGCACCACCATTATTTATACATTTTCTCAGTACGCAGACAAAAGATCTTTAACTGAGCATTTGCAAGAGGAACTTGAAAACCACGGATTTGTATTAACTCCTCGTTCAAATAAAGAAATTATGGAAAAGCTTGTTTCATCCGAAGAAAATCGTTATATACGTAAACTTGTTAATCTTATTTGCAGATTCATCGGAAACTTCAAGACCAACGGATATACTGTGGATGAATTTAATCGTATGTATCATTCCACACAAAATGTCAGGACACGCCTCTTTTTAGATATTTGTCAAGATTGCTTTCTCGAGTATGAGCGTTATTTAAAAGAAAATAACGCCGTAGATTTCGAGGATATGATTAACGAATCTGCTCGTTTGCTTCGTGAAGTAAAGGAAATGAAGCAAAAACTTGATTTCAAGTATATCATAGTAGATGAGTATCAAGATATTTCTCGTCAGCGCTTTGATTTAGTTACAGCTCTTTCTGATGTGACCGATGCAAAAATTATTGCCGTAGGCGACGATTGGCAATCAATCTATGCGTTTAGCGGCTCAGACATTACCCTTTTTACAAAGTTTGAAGAAAAAATGGGATATGCGAAATTACTGAAAATCGTAAAAACATATCGCAACTCGCAAGAAGTTATCGATATTGCAGGTAATTTTATTCAAAAAAATGATGCTCAAATCTCCAAAGAACTAAAATCCCCTAAAAACATCACCGATCCGGTTATAATCTACACCTATGATGGCACCAGAAAAAAAGCAAATGATAATAATAAATCAGGAGCAAACTATGCCATCGCACATGCTGTGGAAGTTGCTCTTGAGCAAATCATAGAATTTAACAAAGAAGAAGGGAAACCTGAAGATTCATCAATTCTTTTGCTCGGACGATTTGGATTCGATGGAGATATGCTTGAGAAATCAGGATTATTTGAATATGTCAGCCGAGGCAACAAAATCAAAAGTGTAAAATATCCTAAACTAAACATAACCTTTATGACAGCTCACGCATCAAAAGGACTTGGGTACGACAACGTAATCGTTGTAAACGGTAGAAACGAAACTTATGGTTTTCCATCAAAAATCGAGGATGATCCTGTACTTTCGTTTGTTAT
>CAVLCX010000245.1:0-739 GCA_963661525.1 bacterium | reverse complement strand
TGTTATTAAAGGTGATCGTTCCATCGATTATGCAGAAGAACGAAGACTTTTTTATGTAGCAATGACAAGAACAAAAAACCGTGTGTTCTTTATTGCCCCCGAACAGAATCCTTCCGAGTTCCTTCTTGAAATAAAAAAAGATTACAAGAATGTAGTGTTGCGTGGAAATTGGAACGAAGAAGCTCCGGAAAACAAATTCGTAAAAAAAACTTGCCCCATTTGCGGCTATCCTTTGCAATATCGATATAAAAATGCTTATGGTCTCAGGCTATACATTTGCACAAACGAGCCTGAAGTTTGCGGTTTTATGACTAACGAATACAAAGCCGGAAAAATTTCGATTATAAAATGCGACCAATGCAGAGACGGCTATCTGATTGTAAAACCCGGCAAAAAAAATCAATATTTTTTAGGATGTACAAATTACAATAAAAACGGAACCGGCTGCGGTAGGTTTATCACTCCATCGTACTATTATGAAATGTTTAAACTTTCGCCAACCCCCGTTCCTGCAAAAACTTTTCCGAAAGCCAAGGATATATTGCCGAGAAATACAGAAAACTCAAAACCTCAAACAAAAATAACAAAGCCTGAGCATCAAGAATCAAATAACATTGAAAAAGCAAATATTAAGCCTGTATTCTATGCAAAAAAAGACCTAAATGATGTGCTTTACACAGTGTTGCATTGTTTATCACATATTAGTGAGAAAAAATATTATGGTATAACAGTTTTAGTT
>CAVLCX010000244.1:0-3057 GCA_963661525.1 bacterium | reverse complement strand
AAACAAAGTTGTTCTATGGTTATATTATTAGTATTCGTAATATAATGCTTTTGCACTTTTCTAATTTTTTCTGGCAAATCGCTAATTGTATTTGATGAAACTGTTTTATACTTGGTTTTTCCGTTTTTATAACAACCGTTTTTAATTCTTACTTGATAATAAGGTTTGCCTTTTAGTTTAGTTTCACTAACTTTGTATGACTTATCGTCAACAATCAAACATAATTCTTTTGACATAATTAACATCCTTTCTTAATCAACATGTGATATAATTTCACTTGCATATACTTATAGTAAAAAATAGGCAAAACTACATAAGATTTTACATCTTATTCACAATTTGTTGTTTATAGACTTTTTGTTTAAATTATGTCTATTATAAATATGTTTAAATTTTGAAGACAATTTTATAAAATGAAACAAATTTTGAAGTAAAAACGGGTACGAATCGACTATGAATCGACCAAGTACAAGTTCAATATTTAGTTCATTTTATAAAGTAAAAAAAGCCCTGAAACCCTTGTAATTACTGGTGTTTCAAGACTTTTTTGTTGGAGGCACCACCCAGATTTGAACTGGGGAATCGAGCTTTTGCAGAGCTCTGCCTTACCACTTGGCTATGGTGCCATATAACAAAAGGCTTCATAATTGAAGCCTTTTTAATTGGAGCGGATGACGAGGCTCGAACTCGCTACCTCAACCTTGGCAAGGTTGCGCTCTACCGGGTGAGCTACATCCGCAAATGTGGTGCTTCCGGACGGAATCGAACCATCGACACGGGGATTTTCAGTCCCCTGCTCTACCGACTGAGCTACAGAAGCACAAATGGCGACCCGGAACGGGCTCGAACCGTCGACCTCTAGCGTGACAGGCTAGCGTTCTAACCAACTGAACTACCGGGCCATTTGTGGTGGGAACAACAGGGCTCGAACCTGTGACCCTCTGCTTGTAAGGCAGATGCTCTCCCAGCTGAGCTATGCTCCCACGCATATCCGTCGCACTTGCGACGAGATATATAATACAATAAGTCAATCAAAAAGTCAAGACTTTTTTTCAACTTTTTTTAATTTTTTTATTTGCTTGTTTGTTCAAGCAATTTTTTAATTTCTGACGGTGTAAACTTATAGTTTTTATCACAAAAATGACATTCGACATTTACATCCTCATTATCCTCTATCATTTGCTCAAGAGATTGCCTACCGGTTGAAATAAGAGCATTTTCAACCTTCGCCTTGGAGCAATTACATCTGTACTCACAAGCGCTTTCATCGAGCTTCTCAATTTCTATTCCCTGCATAGCACGCTTGGCAATATCATCAGGTGTCATTCCTTTTGAAAGCATTGTTGTAACAGAATCAATATCTTTTATTGATTGTTCAATTTTAGTAATTATTTCATCAGGACAACCCGGCAAAAGCTGAACCATAAATCCGCCTGCATTTGCTACCGATAAATCAGGATTTACCAAAACACCGAGTGCGCATACAGTAGGTGTTTGCTCAGATACAGCAAAGTAGTTTGTAATATCTTCAGCAATTTCACCGCTTACAATTTGTGTGTTACCTACATAAGGTTCTTTTAACCCCAAATCTTTCATTACATACAAAAAGCCGTCTGTTCCGACTGCCGAGCGTACATCAAGTTTGCCCTTATCATTAAGCGGTATCTCAACCACAGGATTTTCAACATATCCCCTGGCATTACCCTGACTGTCGGAAACGGCTAATACAACACCGGCAGGGCCGCCGCCGTTAAGCCTTAAAGTAACACTGTCATCTTTACCCTTAAGCATTACACCCATCATAGATGAAGCAGTCATAAGCCTGCCGAGTGCCGCAGTAGTAACAGCAGAAGTTTTGTGGATATTTTCAGCTTTGCTGACCATATCGGTTGTATCACCTGCAATAACAAACGCACTGCCGTCGGTTGTAATATATCTTACTATTTTTCCCATTTAATTATCACCTTTTTTACAAACAAAATAAATTCTTTCACTGTCGCTTTTCGGAGAGTCAAGCGTCATTTCATCATAAATTCCGATAATTTCAAATTTATCAAGTATATTTTCAAATTCTTCAACAGAATAGGCTTTTTCATTAAATTCTTCACTGTATCTATCATAGCTTGAACCGTTAAACACAAAAAAATCAAGCAAAATTCTAACAGTATTATCGCCTAAATATTCATTATCCCATGATAAAAAGAAATCTTCTTCATCAAATACAAAAGTATTATCCGCAAGAACACATTGATGCTTATAAACAGTATTCACATCAAAAACAAAAACACCACCGTTATTAAGCGAATTGCAAACGCAATCAAAGCACTTTCTAACTTCGCCAATATCCTTTAAATGATTGATACTGTCAAGCGAACATATGCAGCAATCAACTTTTTGCGGCAATGTAAAGCAAGTCATATCACCTTTAATAAAAACTGCGTCCTTTATACCCTTTGAGCAGGCTTCAGTAAGCATTTCATCAGATAAATCCATACCGATAACTTCCATACCCATATCAGCCAAATACTCGCTTACAGAGCCTGTACCGCAGGCAAGGTCTAAAACCGAATTGCAATTTGCACAATTTTCTTTAAAAAAGTCATAAATATACTTACTTCTTTTTTCATACTCAACATCGGCGGTTAATTCATCATAAAATTTTGCGAATGTATTATAACTCTTCATTTTCTTCGGTTTTATTTTCGTCTTCAAGTTTTATTTTTTCAAATATCTTATCATATCCGTCACATCCGTATTGAAGTGAACGGTTTACTCTGCTTATTGTTGCAGTTGAAGCACCTGTTGCATTAACAATATCTGTATATACGCATTTTTCAGAAAGCATTTTAGCAACAACTATTCTTTGGCTGATTGTTTTAAGTTCCTGAACTGTGCATAAATCTTCAAAAAAATCATAGCAATCATCAATAGTTTCAAGTTCAAGAATAGCCCTAAAGAGAAAATCAATATTATCATCTTTTAATTTACTGCTCATAATATTTACCCTTTCAAGATATTATCATAATTTAAAGTAATCATATTGTAACACACTAAATC
>CAVLCX010000243.1:0-3078 GCA_963661525.1 bacterium | reverse complement strand
TCCTCGTCCTCACCCTCCATTGAGCAGTATCCGCCGAAAAGGATAAGCCTTAAGGTATATGTTGTTTTTTTACCCTTATGCTGTAAAAGCTTAGGACCCATACCGACGGAAAACTCATTGACTTTAATTTTCATAAGTCTTGCCGCCGTAAAATGACCCCACTCGTGAATTACAATAATAAGCTCAAAAAAGAGAATTGCCACAAGCACAGGGTAAACGCTGTTCCAAATAGATGTTATATTCACTTAACCGCCTCAATTACATAAGCTCTTGCCGCCCTATCGGCATCAAGGACGTCCTCAAGAGTAAAGTCTTCTTTTTCAGAGGCATTTTTCATTGCCTCATTATTAAGATATGCAATATCTGTAAATTTAATTTTACCGTTTAAGAAAAGTTTTACGCTTTCTTCATTTGCACCGTTTGCACTTGCAGGGTGAAGCCCGCCGAGTTCAATAGCTTTTTTGCAAACATTTATACATTTGAAAGTATCATAATCCGGTTCAAAAAATGTAAGCTTGCCATAATCCGTAAGTGAAAGTTCTTTAACCGGGCTTGGCTCTCTTTCAGGATAAGTAAGTGCGTACTGGATAGGAATTCGCATATCAGGCACACCGAGCTGCGCAATCATTGAATTATCCTGATAAACAATAGCTGAATGAACTACGCTTTCCCTGTGAACAACGATTTCAATATCATCATTAGGCATATCAAAAAGCCATTTAGCTTCAATAAATTCAAGGCCTTTATTCATCATAGTGGCAGAGTCAATTGTAATTTTTGCACCCATATCCCAATTAGGATGTTTAAGTGCGTCCTTTGCTGTTACATTTTCAAGTTCTTTAAGGGTTTTGCCGAAGAAAGGACCGCCTGAAGCTGTAAGAATGATTTTTTTAATTGCTTTTTTATTCGGCATACCCTGCATTGACTGAAAAATTGCCGAATGTTCGCTGTCAACAGGAAGAATTTGAACACCGTTTTCCTTTGCCAAATTTGTAACAAGGTGACCGCCGGCAACAAGTGTTTCCTTATTTGCAAGAGCCAAGGTTTTCTTCGCCTTAATAGCTTCAAGGGTAGGCTGAAGCCCAACCATACCTACTACCGAGTTTAAAACTGTATCGGCCTTATCGTATGTTGCACATTCAATAAGCCCTTCCATACCGCAAACTACTTTTGTGTTCGTATCACTGATTTTTGCTTTGAGTTCTTTTGCGGCAGCTTCACTCATCATACAAACCATATCCGGCTTGAATTTACGAACCTGCTCTTCCATAATATCAACTCTTGAATTAGCTGTTAAGCATTTTACATCATAACCGTGCATTTCGCATACATCAAGGCTCTGTGTTCCGATAGAACCGGTTGAACCTAAAAGTGATATTTTTTTCATAAGGTATCCCCTCTTTCAAAAGGTTAAAATAATTTGATTGCAACAAGTGCGATTGCATATGTAACAGGCAAGGTGAAAAGTGACGAATCCATTCTGTCCATCACACCGCCGTGGCCCGGAAATATCTTGCCGAAATCTTTAACTTCAAAATTACGCTTTAATACAGAAGCGGAAAGGTCACCCATCATACCCATAAACGAAGTAGGAAGTACCATTGCAAGAAGAAGTGTTGCCATATTTTGAGGAATAACACTGTTTGCAAATTTATTATAAAGAGTAAGTGCAACAGCGTTTAAAATCATACTGAAAACAAGTCCGCCGAATGCACCCTCAATAGTTTTTTTAGGCGAAATGTTAGGTGACATCTTGTGCTTGCCGAATGCCATACCGGTAAGTTGTGCGCCTGTATCGGTAGCAAGTGCGCAAATAAGAGCATAGAAAATAAGATAAATACCGAATTGCTCATCAACAAACAAATCACGAAGCCTAATAAAAATTGAAAAACCGAAAGGTACAACCACGCTTGCAAAAAACGATACGCTTACATCTTCAAAAGTGGTATAAGCATAATTTTTAAGCATTGCGAGGAAAAATACAAGGCAAAGAACAATGATGTAAACAATATTCGGCACAGCACCGATTACTTTTCCCCAAACTGCTTCACTTACCCAAGGTTCAAGCACTCTTGCACTTGCAAAAAGCTGGAAGCACGCCGAAAAAATAATTCCAACCACGCGAATAAAAGTATTTTCAACCTTTGCACATTTCATAATTTCACCGCTTGCAACTGCTGAAAGAAATGCAACAGCAATAAGCAAAATCGGTGTATTTATTTGCCACACAACAACTGCAAGCACTGCCAAAAGGCAAATTGCAGTAATAACTCTTTGTTTCATATTCGTATTCTCCTATTGTTGTAAAACAACATATCATCTGATATTTATCCGCCGAAACGACGATTTCTCTTTTCAAAATCACGAAGTGCCATATGCAAATCTTCTATTTTGAAATCCGGCCAAAGTACATCGCTGTACCAAAATTCACTGTATGCAGACTGCCAAAGCATAAAGTTTGAAAGTCTTTGCTCACCCGACGGACGAATAATCAAATCACATTCAGGCGGGGTGAAAATATTATCGCTTATATCTTTTTCTGTAATATTTGTTTTGCCCATAGCGATAAGCTTATTTACAGCATCGCAAATTTCAAGCCTGCCGCCGTAATTAACCGCCAAATAAATTGTCGTACCCGTATTATTTGATGTATCTTCCTCAGCCTCGTCCATAAGGTCAAGCAATTCCTTGCTCATACCCTCACGCTCGCCGATAAATTTCATTTTCATATTGCCTGCCGCCGTAATATCGCTTTTGGCTTCAAGCAAATAATCTTTAAAAAGGCGCATAATTGCATCAACTTCTTCTTTCGGCCTTTTCCAATTTTCAGTTGAAAAAGCGTAAAAAGTTGCGCTTTCAAGCCCCAATCTGCCGCATTCCTTACTGATAGTACGGAAAACCTCTGCCCCGGCTTTATGCCCTGCGCTTCTCGGCAAAGCTCTTTTTTTTGCCCATCTTCCGTTTCCGTCCATTATAATGCCTATATTTTTCGGAAGTATATCGAACCGATTACTGGTTTCGCTGTTTTTTTTGCCGAATATTGCCATAATTTCCTCCTAATTAAGTGAGAATTAAAAG
>CAVLCX010000242.1:0-3088 GCA_963661525.1 bacterium | reverse complement strand
GTTTATCTCCTTTAATTTGATAAATAGATAATATACTTTTGCTATAAATAGTTATTAAAGCAATATTAAACTGAAGATAAACTATTTAACCTTTCATAAAAGTCTTTTTCGAAGTGAATTTCTTATATAAGAAAGCAGAAACAGTCGAAACAACAGCGGTTAGAATAAATACAATAACCGCTGTTTTAAAATTATCGGCTCTGAGCTGCGAGCCGCATATTGTTGATGTTATAATTGACGGTATTCGTGCAACACTTGTTATTGCAAAAAATCTAAAAAGATTTATATCGGTTGAAGATACAATGTATGTGAAAATATCTTTTGGTGTGCCGGGTATAAGGTAAAATATCCATAAAAACAAATCTTTCTTTTTAGTTTCATTTGCTTTTTTTAGTGATTCAAACTGCTCTTTATTAACAAAGGTGTTAATAAATGCCGCACCTATTGTTTTTGATAATACAACTATAACAAGTGAACCTAAAAATGTGCCGATTGAACAATAGAGCAATCCGCCCCAAGTTCCCCAGACGTATCCTGCGGCAATTTCAAGCGGTTCGGCAGGAATAATTTTAATTACGGTTTGAAATGCCCTGATAAGTATAAAAATCAAAGCGCCTAATTTGTCATATTGCATAAGCCAAGCGCTAAATATTTCTTTGTTACTGACAAATTCATTAAGTCTTTTTCCCAAAGTGAAATATAAGGCTAAAAATGAAATTAAAAGAAGTATTGTAAAAGCTGCATATATTATGCAAAGCTTTTTTGAAGGCAGTTTGAAATATTTTTTAAGCTGTTGCATATTGTCTGCTCCTTGTGTATGGAACAATTGCATCGTAATATTCCCAATAAGCTTTTAAATAACCGTCATAAAATTCCTGCCACGGCTTTTGCTTGCCGTCATAGTGAATAATCATTGTGTTTTTTTCAATTTTATTAAGCGCTTCAATACGGTTGTGCTTTCTTAAAATTCTTGCAAAGCATCGCTCATCAAGGTTTATTATATTTTCATCAAATGTATCTATCTTTCCGTCATACATTATGTTTATTACATCCTGGTCGGCAAGGAAAAGGATATTTTTCTTTTCTTCAATTAAATCAAACACAGACTTCACATCAAAATATTTGCGCATTTCTTTTAAATTAAAAAGCATTACTCCTGCATTTATGTATGATTTTGAATTTTTTATTGACAGCCTTTTTCTGTTCCACAAATCAATTGCACCGTCAAAATGTTTTGCGCCGATTATTGCATTTAAATTAAATTTTAAGTTGTAAAACTCACTTAAATTATTGAGAATGATTGTATCAGGGTCTATATACAGTATTCTGTCAATATCTTTAGGTAAAAGTATCGGAGCAAATATTCTGTAATATGTTTCTTTTGATATTCGCTTGCAGGTTGGGGCATTGTCAAATAATTCTTTATCAACCTTAATTATGTGCAAAGAAATATTTGAGCCTGCAATCACAAAGTTTATTTTTTGGAAATCGTTTACCGTCAGCGAACTGTGAACGATATACAAATCAATTTCATTTTGTGAATTTGTATAGGTTAATGATTTAAGCATTGTGCACAGCGGATTTATATATCCGCTGTTGAGTGTGACTAAAATGTTCATATTTTCTCCTTTCAACTATCTGCCAAAAGTGATTTAATTATTTTTGTTTCACTGTGATTTTTTCCTTCAAATCAAATTTAAACAAAGGGGTTTTATCAAAAATTTCACAAATTATTTTACATAAATAATAAGAAACAACGGCACATACAATACCTACAATCATACCAAAAAGCACATCGCTTGCATAATGCACCATCAAATAAACTCTGGACACCATAACTCCGATTGCAAGAAAAGGTAAAAAATAAGAAAGCTTGTATCTTTTTCTTAAAGTTAAAAACAAAGCTGTGCAATACGAAAATGCGGCAGTAGTATGCCCTGACGGAAATGAATAATCACTTTCAGCAATTGCACCGGCATTTGCATACCAAGTCATAAACAAAGGATTATCTTTTAACTCAATATATGGGCGCGGACGCATAATAATAGGTTTTAACAGCAAATTTGTAATAAGCGTGCTTAACACCAATGATGCAATAATGCACAAACCTATTTTGCGTGTTTTTTTGAACAACAGCATTATCAATGATGCCAATAATACTAAACCAACAAATTTTCCGTCACCGAATAAAGTAATTGCCTTTTCAACAGATGTTAATAGATTACTTTGTATACCGCCAAACATTTCGAAAAAGAACATATCAAATGTATAAAAAATTGAATTTAATTTATCGGCAATATACGCCATTTGCAAGATAAGCATAATATCAACTCCTTTGTTTTTATAATATGGCGGTGATATAAACAAAAATTAAATTGAAACTTAAACATAAATAAACAGTATATCTAAAAAAGCGAGCGTTATAAAAGGCGCACCGCATAAAGAACGGTTGTAAAAAAATTAAACAACTTTCTTCTTTATACAGTGCGCCCCAATGTTCGCTTTTATTATATCAATCTTTAAATCTATATCCTGCGCCCCAAACGGTTTGAATATGCTTTGGTTTTGACGGGTCATCTTCAAGCTTTTCGCGAAGCCTGTTAATATGCACAGCCACGGTAGCAGTATCGCCCAATGAATCAAAGCCCCATATTTTTTCATAAAGTGCTTCTTTATCAAACACAATATCCGCATTCATTACAAGGAATAAAAACAGCTCGTATTCCTTATTTTTTAAACTTACTTCTTTTCCCTGCTTATAAACCCTATGTGAAGATGTATTGATTTGATATTCGCCTATATCAATTATACTTTCTTTTTTATCGTCACTTCTTTTCAGCCTGTCATACTGGGCCAAATTTGCTTTAACCCTTGCTACAAGCACATTAGGTGAAAAAGGCTTTTCGATATAGTCATCTGCACCAAGCCCCAAACCTCTGATTTTATCAATATCTTCTTTTCGCGCAGTTACCATAAGAATAGGAACATCGGTAATTTGCCTGAGTTTTTTGCAAACCGAAAAACCGTCAAGCCCCGGAAGCATTAAATCAAGCAAAACAAGGTCATAATCGCCCTGCTTTACCTTGTC
>CAVLCX010000241.1:1964-3105 GCA_963661525.1 bacterium | reverse complement strand
ATTCAACGGGCCATTCCGAAGCTATTATTACGGAAAATAAAGATAACGCAGATAAGTTTATGAAACTTATTGATTCATCCTCTGTTTACCATAATGCATCAACAAGGTTTACAGACGGCGGTGAATTCGGCTTGGGCGCGGAAATAGGTATTTCTACCCAAAAACTGCACGCAAGAGGGCCTATGGGACTTGAGGAACTTACTACTACTAAATATCTAATTTTTGGAGACGGACAAATCAGATGATGACAGATGAGGAAAGGCAGAAGATGCGTAAAAAACGCCAGCGTGCCAGAAAACGAAAAAAAATCAGAAAAAATATTTTACTCACTCTTGCGGTGATAATAATATTATTGGCTGTTTTTGTGATAACGATTAAAATTGTTAACCCTGATTTTTTCGTGGCTTTGTATGACGGTGGCGGCAAGGGGCAGCAGGTAATTGAACTTATTGATTCAAAAATATTAGGCAAAACTACCGAAACACGACCGCAAAGCACTACTGAAAAAGAAACTACAACAAAAGCGCACGAAATAAATAAGGCAAATTATGATTATGATGATTTTGGTGTTTTTGCATTTGATACATCACTGCAAGGCAATCAAGTAGGTAATTTGCTTAATAAAACAAACGGTGCCGTAACTTACAGTTCATCATATATTTACTATTCTGTCAGCGGTAAGGGTATTTTTCGCTTTGAACCTAATGAAGAAAAGAATTCAAAGGTTATTAAAGGTAATTATAATTTTAAATATCTTAATATACTCGGCGATTATCTTTATGCGGTTGATACAGACAGTGCAACGCTTAAAAAATTTCCTGTTTCCGGCGGTGACAGCGTAACTGTAAGCGATAATATCGTATTTGCATATTTATATAATGATAAAATTTATTTCGTTTCAACCGATAACAGCGTAGGCTTTATAAATTTGAATGATTTTCAAAAAACGGTTTTATATACTGCTTCGGCTGATAAGACGGTATCATTTGCAGGTATTTCGCTTTACAGAATATTTTTTGTAACTCACGATAATGTTGCGAATTATGATGAATATATCACCGTTAATATGAGTGATGCAAACGATGTGCTCAATTGGCACGATGATACAAATAATAATGATATAGTTAATATGTCATTAGAA
>CAVLCX010000241.1:0-1954 GCA_963661525.1 bacterium | reverse complement strand
TCATTAGAATGCGGATTTATGTATTATTATAAGAAAAACGATGATTCGTCATATTCACTTTGCAGAAAAAAATTCGGCTCTGAAAATGAAGTTGTTTTAGTTGAAAACTGCTCTGTTACAGATTATCCCGTTGTTTATTCAAACAGGCTTTATTTCAGCGAACTTGACGGTTCAAAGTTCAAAGCAAAGGAACTGAATATGAATTCAAACGAAGTTAAAACAATGCTTTCTGCATCCGATTGCGACAGCACGGGTTCTATCGGTATCGGATATGGCTATCAATATGTATTTTTAATCGGCAGTAAGAGTGAAAACAGCGAATCTGTATGCAAAGCAAGCTGTATTTATACCTCTTCTTCCGGGGATAACACCTTAAGTTTTAACGGTGAAAAGCTTACTTATTAAATTATTATTTGAGGAAAATTTATGGACAAGTACAAAAAATTAGCGTCAAATACAATAATATTTGCAATAGGCACTTTTTCTTCAAAAGTACTTTCATTTTTGTTGATGCCGTTTGTTACAAGAATGATGGGAACGGGCGATTACGGTGCGGCTGATTTGGTTCAGCAAACCGTTAATGTGCTTATACCTATTGTAACATTGCAGGTTAACAGTGCCGCGCTCAGATTTGCACTTGATAAAGCGACAAATAAAGCAGATGTATTCAAGGTCGGAGTGAGGACTACTTTTGCCGGATTTGCGGTATTTTTGCTATTTACTTATCCTTTAAGTATGCTTAAAATCAATGATTTCCATTTGGGCGATTATATGATTTTAATTATTGCTTTTGTTCTTGTTTCAAGCCTTAGGCAGCTTTGCCAGCAATTTGTCAGAGGCTGCGGCCATGTTAAGCTTTATGCACTTGACGGTATACTTGCAACGGCAACAACACTTGCATTTACTATATTGTTCCTCGGCCCGTTTAAGTGGGGCGTAACGGGATATATCGTTGCCATAATTGCATCTGATGCTTGCTCGGTTATATTTTATTTTGCAACAGCAAAGCTTTACAGATATGTGAAGTTTAATAAACTTAAGGATAAGGGCATTGCTTTTCAAATGCTTAAATATTGCGTGCCACTTATTCCTACCGTTGTACTGTGGTGGATAATAAATGTGTCTGACAGATATATGGTAACATATTTTATTTCATCTTCTGCTAACGGACTTTATACTGCCGCATCTAAAATACCTAACTTTGTAATACTTTTTTCGCAAATATTTATTGACGCTTGGCAGCTCAGTGCGGTTGATGAATATGACCAAGAGGGCGGTGCTCAATTCTTTACCAAGGTATTTCGTGTTTATTCGGGCGGCGTTTTTGCAGTGGCTTCCGCGCTTATATTTATGTGCCAAATTATTACCAGAATACTTGTGGCAAAAGATTATTATGAATCTTGGCAATTTGTGCCTATTCTTATTATCGCTACAACTTATTCGTGTATCGTTAACTTCCTTGCCTCCGTTTATATGGCAAAGAAAAAGAGCCTTATGTCACTTGTTACCGCTATGAGCGGTGCTGTCACAAATTTTGTATTAAACCTTGTGTTTATTCCATGTATGGGTGCTAACGGTGCGGCACTTGCTACTGTTTGCGCATTCCTTGTTGTATTTGTAACAAGAGGAATTGATACAAGAAGATATATTAAAATCGACTTCAAATTACCTGTACTTTTGGGTGAAACCGCTGTTCTTATTTCACAATCCGTACTTCTTCTTAAATTCGGAAATACATTGTGGATTTACGGTGTTGAAGCTGTGCTTGTTCTTTTGATGATACTTCTTAACTTAAAGCCTATTAAGGAACTTGTAAATCTTCTTTTAGCTAAATTTATTAAGAAAAAGAAGTCATAATATAAACAATGATATATTACAGTTGCAAAAAGCATAATTTTAGTATATAATGTACAAAGAACATAGAAAAAATAACTGAAAATATAATTTTTTTTGG
>CAVLCX010000240.1:0-3117 GCA_963661525.1 bacterium | reverse complement strand
CCGTAAAGTTTCTCCACTGATTTTGAACCGCCGCGCTTTCGGCTTCCTGTTTAGCTGTCTTATCAGTAAGCTTTTTAATGGCCTTTTTATTTTTGCTGTATGTAAGCTTATAAGGGTCATTGCAATCATAATCAGGCATTGATGACATTGCAAGCACCGCACCTGTGTTACAGTTCATCACAACACCGTAAGCACCCTTTGCCTGATATTCATTCATAGTTTCTTTCAAACCTTTTTCAAGGTAATACTGAATGGTTTGGTCAATCGTAAGGACAACCGAATTACCGTCAGAAGCCGCTATGCTTGTTTCATAATCGTTTGCAATGTTGTTTGAAACAGCGTCCTTTGCTGTAATTATTCTTCCGTTTGTTCCGGTTAATTCTTCGTCATAGTAAGCTTCTATACCAGAAAGGCCTTGGTCATCAGAACCGGTGAAACCGATAACGCTTGAAGCAAGTGAACCGTAAGGGTAATATCTTTTAGTGGTTTGCTCCGTTCCTATGCAATCGCCGAGTTTATTTTTCGACACAAATTTTGAAAGCTTCTCTTTTATGTTATTTTCGACTTTTTTCTCAACTAACTCATAGTGATTTTGATGAGTTGTTTTTTCGTAAAATTCTTTTTTTGCTTCATCGTCATATTTGAAAAGAGTGGCAAATTCATTTGTAATAAGCTGCCTTTCCTCATCGTCTTTAATATTCAGCGGGTCGATAAACACATTCCATACCGAAGCCGACTGTGCAAGCACATTTCCGTTAGCGTCATATATCGTTCCGCGCATTGCGGAAATTTCGGTATCTTTAAGCTGCTGTGATTCAGCCTTCTGTGCAAGTTCCTCGCCCCTGATGATTGTTAAATAAAAAACTCGCGCCGCTGTCGTTGTCATAAGAAAGATGATTACAACCGACATTATCAAAATTCTTTTCAGCATTCTCTTTGATGTATTCACTTTTAATCATCTCCCTCGCAATTGTTATCTTATTTAATAATAACATATGAGAGTTAAGTAAATATTCTTAACTCTCATAATAGATTTACGCTGTAATAATATATATTATTACTTGGCGGCAGTCTTTTTTTCAACCTTGGATTGCGCCTGCTTTTGATTTAAAACCGCCTGTGCCGCAGCCATGCGCTTTTGCTTATATTGCGAAACATCAATATACTTAATCTGATTGGATTTCATTTTAGTCATACCGAGTTTCTCGACAGCATATTGGTCAATCATACTCATTGACACAAGGCTGTCAAGCTCACTGTTAAGGCGTGTATTTTCGCTTTGTGAAACAGAAAGATTTTTTTGCAAATCTGAAATTTCGTGTGTTAATTCATTAGTTTTTGCATTAGTATAAAGCACTGCAAAAAGCATAGTAAGGCACAAAACTGCCACCGTTGAAATTTGCAAAGCCTTTTTTAAACCCAATTTCTGCTCGTGAAGAAGTTGGGCTTTGCTTTTTCTTTGGCTTCTTTCTCTAACCTTAAAATCCTTTTTCGGTGCAGGAACATAAGACGGAGCTGCCGAAGTACGCTGATAGTTGAATGCCTGCACGGCATATGCGGCGTCTGTGCTGTACGAATAGCGCCTGAAATCGCCTATATTAGTCATTTTTTACTCCTCCTCGCTTTTTATAGTCCTATATATTCAAGTTAAAATTTCTCAAAAATCCTGAGCCGTGACGACCTTGCTCTCGGGTTTTTATCAAGTTCTTCTTTAGACGGAGAAATTGATTTAAAACTTTTACCTTTCGGCTTATTTCCACATACGCAAACCGGAAATTCCTTTGGGCAGGTGCAACCCTGACACCATTTTGCAAATTGCTCTTTTACAATTCTGTCTCCTAACGAATGGAAAGTAATTACAGCAATTCTGCCGCCCGGTGCAAGAATTTCAAATGCGTCTTCAAGTGTTGATTTAAGCACATCAAGTTCTGCATTAACTTCAATTCTTATAGCCTGAAAAGTCTTTCTTGCAGGGTGCGAATCCCTCATTGCCCTTTGCGGCATTGAAGATTTAATTATATCTACAAGTTCAAAAGTTGTTTCAATAGGTTTTTCTTCTCTTGATTTAACTATATTTGCCGCAATTCTTCGCGAAAACTTTTCTTCTCCGTATCTGTAAATAATATCCGCAAGTTCTTTTTCATCATAATTATTTACAACATCATATGCACTGAGTCCGCTTTTGCTCATTCTCATATCAAGCGGGGCGTCTTTATGAAAAGAAAACCCCCTCTCGGCAGTATCAAGCTGAAACGAACTTACCCCTAAATCAAGAAGCAAACCGTCAATTTTATCAATATTAAGATTTGAAACAATGTTTTTTATATTTGAATAATTATCGTGAACGATGGTCACATTTTCTTTATTTCCGAGTCTTTCGTTAAGAACTTCTATTGCGTCGGGGTCTTGGTCTATCGAAATAACTCTTTTAGCGGTTTTCGCAATTTCACCGCTGTGGCCGCCGCCGCCCGCAGTTCCGTCAACTATAATTTTATTTTCGTTTAAATCAAGTGCCTTTATTGCCTCATCAAAAAGCACGCTTTTGTGAACAAATTCCATTACTGCTCATTCCCCTTGACTTTATCCATCAAGTCATAAATACCTTGTGTATGGTCATAAGTGTTATAAATTTTTTCATACTCATCGGTATTCCAAATTTCAATTACAGCACCTTTACCTTTAAATACAACCGTTGACTCATTTGTAAGAGCAGAAGCTTCCTTAAGCCTTTGGTTAACGGTAAATCTGCCCTGGGCATCAAGAACACCCTCTTCTGCATTATCAAGAAAGCTTGTAGTAGCATCATATTTCTGGTTTTCAGTACCCTGCTGCATTGCATCATATGTTGTTTCAAAATGTTCAACAGGATAAAGGGTAAGGCATTTGCATCCCCTTACGGTAACAGCTACCATATAAAATTCTTTTCCAAGGCGTTCTCTCCACTTGGTCGGAACAGAAAGTCTGCCTTTAGAATCAAGCTTATAACCGTCTAAAGTACCTACAAACAAACGCAGAACTTCTGCCCCTTTCGTGAAATTTGATGTAATCTTAATGGGATTTACTTGAAATCTATGGGATTCAAGTGGAATTATCACCATTGATTACATTATATAAGGG
>CAVLCX010000239.1:0-3119 GCA_963661525.1 bacterium | reverse complement strand
TTGCGTGGGAAACGAATACTTTTCTTACATCATCACGCTCAATTCCGCATCCGTCATCAGTAATTCTGATATATGTTGACCCGCCGTTTTTGATTTCAAGAGTAATATTTTTAGCTCCTGCATCAAGCGAATTTTCAATCATTTCTTTTACAACACTTGAAGGGCGCTCAACAACTTCGCCTGCTGCAATAAGCTGATATATTTCTTTGGGTAAAACATTTATTCTTGCCATAGCGCACCCTCCTTTAATCAAAAAATTTATTCAAGCTCCTGTGCTTTTTGCTTCAAATCAAACAGTGTTTGAAGCGCTTCCATAGGTGTGATTGAGTTTATATCGGTAGCTTTGAGTATTTCAAGTATTTCATCAGTACCCTGCGCTGTAAAATTATACTGTATATCGCTTTGCTCATCATCTTCGCTGATATTTTCGGCAGCAAATTCAATCGGTGTTGAATTTGCTTCAAGCTCTTTAAGTATAACTTTTGCACGCTTCACAACACTGTCAGGTACACCGGCAAGCTTCGCTACTTCTATACCAAAGCTTTGGTCTGCACCGCCCTTTACAATTTTTCTTAAAAATGTAATATCGTCACCGCGCTTTTTAACCGCTATTGAGTAATTCTTAACCCCGTCAAGCAACCCCTCCATAACAGTAAGTTCGTGGTAATGAGTTGCAAAAAGTGATTTTGCGCCAAGCGTCTTTTTCTTGCAAACAAATTCAAGCACGGCCCTTGCAATACTCATTCCGTCAAAGGTTGATGTACCGCGCCCGATTTCATCAAGAATAATGAGCGAATGGCTTGTTGCATTTTTAAGAATTTCTGCAACCTCGTTCATTTCTACCATAAAGGTTGACTGCCCTGTTGCAAGGTCATCACTTGCACCTACTCTTGTATAAATCGCGTCAACAATTCCGATTTGCGCACTCTTTGCCGGTACAAAAGAACCTATTTGTGCTAACAAGGTGATAAGGGCAATTTGCCTCATATAAGTTGATTTACCCGCCATATTAGGCCCGGTGATTATTTCACATCTGTTTTCGTCCAAATCAAGCTTTGCGTCATTCGGCACAAAAGGTGTACCGTCAAGCAATGCTTCAACTACCGGGTGCCTGCCGTCTTTAATATTTATAATTCCGTCATTCGTAATTTGCGGGCAGGTATAATTATTATTAACTGCCACTTCTGCCAGAGAAGCCAAAACATCGAGTGTTGCAAGCGCACGCGCTGTTTTTTGAAGCCTTTTAACTTCATTAGCAATACTTTCCCTGATTTTGCAAAGCATTTGATATTCAAGTGCTATGCACCTTTCCTTTGCGCCGATAATTTTGCCTTCTAAATCTTTCAGCTCTTGGGTAATGTATCTTTCGCAATTTGTAAGCGTTTGCTTTCTTATGTATGTTTCGGGAACTAAATCTTTATATGAATTGGTAACTTCAATATAATAGCCGAATACTTTGTTATACCCAACCTTGAGTTTCGGAATTCCTGTTAATTCCCTTTGCTCATTTTCAATTGATGCTATAATTCCTGCACCGTCATTCATTATAGACTTAAGCTCGTCTATATCGGCATTAAAGCCCTCTTTAATCATTCCGCCCTCACGAACGGTAAACGGCGGTTCATCAACAATTGCACTGTCAATAAGATTTCTTACATCTTCAAGCAAATCAATATCGTTATACACCGCTCTTAAAAGATATGCATTTGATGATGAAAGCAAATTTTTAATCAAAGGCAATTTTTCCAAAGTTGATTGAAGTGATTTAAGCTCCTTTGCATTTGCAGTTGAATAAACAATTCGTGTAAGCAATCTTTCAATATCGCTTATTCCCGTAAGTGCCTGCCTTATTTCATCACGAAGCATTGGGCTGTCCGCAAGTTCGCCGACTGCATTTTGGCGCTTTGTAATTTTAGCGGCGGACATCAGCGGCCTTTCAAGCCAGGAACGAATCATTCTTTTACCTGCCGAAGTTTTGGTTTTATCAATAACCCATAAAAGCGAATGCCTTTTATCCCCCGTCATCATTGACCTTGTAAGTTCAAGATTTCGCCTTGCAGACATATCAAGCTTCATATACTTTTCACAGTCGTATAATTCAAGCTCGCTCGGTGCTTCGATTTCATCTTTTTTCTGCGTATCTTTAAGATATAAAATTACCGCGCCGAGTGCGCACACCGCTATTTCATTTTCGCTTACATTAAGTTCGCTTATCTGCGCCGAACTCAAATTATCGTTAATAAGCTTTATTGCGGTTTCGTAATCAAATTTTTCTGCACTCACAACTTCAAGGTGAGCATCAACACGCTTGGTATAATTATCAAGAAGCGACATATCAAATGCGTCATTATTAACAATAATTTCACGCGGCATATATGTATAAAGCTCATTCATAATTTGCCTTTGCAAAGGTGCAGTATTAAGTGATGTAATGTGAAACTCACCTGTTGAAACATCTGCAAAGCACAAACCTGCTTTTGATTTATCCGCATTTTTATAAATAGCGCAAAGGTAATTATTTGCACCGTCTTCAAGCATATTGCTTTCAATTACAGTACCGGGAGTCATGACTCTTATGACATCTCTTTTGACAAGGCCCGTTGCTTTTGACGGGTCTTCCGTCTGCTCGCAAATAGCAACCTTGTATCCTCTGCTTACAAGCTTTGCAATATAATTATCGGCACTGTGAAACGGCACACCGCACATAGGCGCGCGTTCCTCCTGCCCGCAATCTTTGCCTGTAAGCACCAAATCAAGCTCGGATGAAGCCGTTTTGGCATCATCAAAAAACATCTCATAAAAATCACCGACACGGAAGAACAAAATTGTATCGGGATATTTACTTTTCACCTCAAAATACTGTGCCATCATAGGCGACAGCTTACTGTCTTTTTTAGCCATTTTTGTTCCTCCTTTTCAATGATTTATGCTCGGTAAAATGTACCGAGTAAATTTAATTAGTGGCAGCCGCCGCAAGTTGAGCAGTTATGTGTGCAGGCATCCTGTGGCGGAAGTTCGCAGGTTTCTGCATCCTGACCGTCAAAGAAAAGGCCAATCATACCGCTGATATACTGTGCCATTTTTTCCATTTCAGAAGCAGCTGAAGAATAGTTTTGCAT
>CAVLCX010000238.1:2179-3134 GCA_963661525.1 bacterium | reverse complement strand
AGGTGATGTTAAGCAGAGTATTTACCGTTTTAGACTTGCTATGCCTAATATTTTTAATTCGAGAAGAAAGCTCTATACCGATTATAACCCGAATGACAATGAAAAAAGTTCAAAAATAATATTGGATAAAAATTTCAGAAGTTCAAAGGGCATATGCGAATATGTTAATTTTATCTTTTCAAAAGTAATGAGTGAAAGGGTAGGAGAGCTTGATTATAATGCCCAAAACAGATTGAATTTTGGTGCCGATTACAAGAAAAATGATATTCCAAGCGCACAGATACATATTTTATACGGTGCAAAGGGCGAAGAAACAGATACACGCGAAGCAATGAAAATTGCAAAGCTGATTAGAAAAAAGATAGATTCAAAAGAGCAAATAAAAGACGGTGATGAATACCGAGATATAAGATACAGCGATTTTGCAATACTGTTTCGAAGTATGAAAAATCATGTTGACTCTTATGTTGAAGTGTTCACGGATATGTCAATTCCCGTTCAATGTGATAATTCAAGCAATCTGTTTGAAAATAATGAAATCAAGTTGATTTTATCTTTGCTCAGAACTATTGATAATCCGACTAAAGATATTTCGCTTCTTTCTACAATGATGTCGCCTATCTATGCCTTCACGGCAGATGAGCTTGCTCAAATCAGGATTGAAAATAAGCATAAGAATTTTTATTTTTCCGTTGTCAATTCGAAAAATGAAAAAGTGCTAAACTTTCTTGAAGATATAAAAAATCTTAAAAAGCTCAGCGTTACGATGTCTGTTTCTAATTTTATCAGATATTTGGTTGAGGATAAGGGGATAGTAGCTTTTATTAACGCTATGGGCAACGGTGAGCAAAGGTATCAAAATATACTTGCTTTAATATCATTTGCTCAAAAATTTGATAGCGGCGTTAATATCGGCCTTACATCTTTTATCAGATATATTGATAAGATTACAGAT
>CAVLCX010000238.1:0-2169 GCA_963661525.1 bacterium | reverse complement strand
CCGATAAAGGTATTGACTCAAAATCAATTGTATCGGGAAAGGATGACGCGGTAACGATTATGACCGTTCACCATTCAAAAGGCCTCGAATTTCCGATATGCATTTTAGCGGGGGCTGCAAGAAGTTATAATACAGGTGAACTGACAGAAAATCTTTTAATCAATACAGTTTACGGATTTGGACTTAAGGTTCATAATGAAGAAAGAATGTATAATATTCAGTCTATTCCGTATTCTGTAATTAAATCTAAAAGTGCAAATGAGTTGATGAGTGAAAACCTGCGTGTTTTATATGTTGCAATGACAAGGGCAAAAGAGCAGTTTATCACATTTATTTCCTGTCAAAATATTGAAAGAAAAATGCAAACGCTTTATTCTAAACTGATTGACGGTGAAATCACACCTTATGCGGTGAAGTCCTGCAAAAGTGATGCGGATATTATTTTGCTTTGCTCACTTTTTCATCAAAATGCAGGGCGATTGCGGGAGCTTGCAGGGGGCAGATTATTTCAGGAACCTGCCGATTTTGATATGAGTATTGATATTGATAAATCGGAAAGCTTTGAGGAAGATGAAATCAAACCCGAAAAAGCCGAATATCAGGAGAGTACAGTTAAAGAAATAGCTAAAAAGCTTTCATATAAATATGATTATTTGCCTTTATCAAATGTTACATCTAAAATGACTGCGTCTTCGCTTGATGACAGCGATACTAATTTTGAATATATTACTTCTTCAAAGCCTGCATTTATGAATAAGGCTGAAATGACACCGGCAATGCGCGGTACTGCGATGCACACATTTATGCAGTTTTGCAATTATAATTCGGCTAAAGATAATCTTGATGAAGAAATTGAAAATCTTGTATCCGGCGGATTTATAACTGAAGAGCAGGGAAAAAGTCTTGATAAAAAAAGACTTGCATCATTTTTTAATTCATCGCTTGCAAAAAGAATGTTTAATTCAGATAAAATATACCGTGAAATCAAAGTATCAACTTTTTTAAGTGCAAATGAAGTATACGGTATTGATTTTGATGATAAGATTTTGGTTCAGGGTATTGCAGACTGTGTGTTTGAAGAAAGCGGACAGCTTGTGCTTGTTGATTATAAAACCGACAGAGTAAAAGATGAAAATGAGCTTTTAGAAAGATATAAAAAGCAGTTGACTTTTTATAAATACGCAATTGAAAAAACGCTTAAAATGCCTGTTAAAGAAGTTATGTTATATTCATTTTATTTAGAAAAAGAGTGCATATATAAATAATTTTAAAAAAAGCTTGCAATTTACCACAGCTTGTGGTAATATATCAAAGCGTAATGAAGAAAACCAGTAAAGAGGTGAAAATAAATGAAGGACGGCATCCATCCAAACTATGATACTTGCACAGTTAAATGTGCTTGTGGTGCAACTTATGAAACAAAGAGCACAAAGAGCGAATTGAAGGTTGACATCTGTTCAAAGTGCCACCCGTTTTATACCGGTAAGCAGAAGCTTGTTGATACAGGCGGACGTGTTGACAGATTCAATAAGAGATATGCAAAAAAAGGCTAATCTGAAAAATGAGGGCAACGGTATTTTATCGTTGCCTTGTTTTTTGTCGGTGAAGTATGAAAGAATATAAAACAGTTGAATTTGAGAGTAAAGATGAATTTGTTGAAAAGAAATCACGCTTTATAGGCTACGTTAAGCCTGTTAAAACGCATGAGGAAGCAACAAATTTTATAAATTCAATAAAGACAAAGCATTGGGACGCTACACACAATGTTTCCGCATTTGTGCTGAGGGAAAATAATATTCAGCGTTCAAGCGATGACGGCGAGCCGAGCGGAACGGCAGGTGTTCCCACTCTTGACGTACTGCTTAAGGAAAATTTAGTAGACGTTTGCGTTGTCGTTACCCGTTATTTCGGCGGAACGCTTTTAGGTGCAGGCGGTCTTATAAGAGCGTATTCCCATTCCTCTAAAATTGCGGTTGAAGCAGGGCATATAATTACAATGGCGCCGTGCAAGGTATTAAGCGTAAGCGTTGATTACAGCTTTTATGACAGGCTTAATATTTTGCTTTCCGATTTTAATGCAAATATTGAAAACAGCGAATTTGCCGATAATGTAACTGTAACTTTTTCAATAAGAGAAAATTCCGTGCCACTTCTTCAGGATAAGCTCAC
>CAVLCX010000237.1:0-3145 GCA_963661525.1 bacterium | reverse complement strand
GAGTAGGACTTGACTAATGCCAAACGATACATATAATTCACCTTTTAATGCACGCTATGCATCAGAGGAAATGCAGTATATTTATTCACCTGACTTTAAGTTTAAAACTTGGAGAAAGCTTTGGATTGCTCTTGCAGAAGCTGAAAAGGAACTTGGGCTTGATATTACTCAAGAGCAGATTGATGAACTCAAAGCAAATGCAGATAATATCAATTATGATGTTGCAAAAGAGTATGAAAAGAAGTTTCGCCACGATGTAATGAGCCATGTTCACGCTTACGGCGAGCAATGCCCAAAGGCCAAGCCTATCATCCACCTTGGTGCAACAAGCTGCTATGTAGGTGATAATACAGATGTTATCACTATGCGTGAAGCACTTTTGCTTATTAAGAAAAAGCTTGTTAACGCTATTGCGTCTGTTTCCAAATTTGCAGATGAGTATAAGGATATGCCTTGCCTCGGCTTTACACATTTTCAGCCGGCACAGCCTACTACCGTAGGTAAAAGGGCAACCCTTTGGCTTATGGATTTGGTAATGGATTATGAAGAAATTTGCCATGTAATTGATACTCTTATGCTCCTTGGCTCAAAGGGAACAACAGGTACACAGGCATCTTTCCTTGAACTTTTTGACGGTGACCACGAAAAGTGCAAAGAGCTTGACCGCAAAATTGCTCAAAAAATGAATTTTAAGGCTTGCTTCCCTGTAAGCGGCCAAACATATGCAAGAAAGCTTGATACAATTGTTTGCAATTGCCTTGGCCTTATTGCTCAATCTTGCTGCAAGTTTTCAAATGATTTAAGGCTTCTTCAAAACCTTAAAGAGATTGAAGAACCGTTTGAAAAGAACCAAATCGGTTCTTCTGCAATGGCATATAAGCGCAATCCTATGAGAAGTGAAAGAATTGCATCACTTTCCCGCTATGTTATGATTGATGCGCTTAACCCTGCTTGGACTGCATCTGCACAGTGGTTTGAAAGAACACTTGATGACTCGGCTAATAAGCGTGTTTCAGTTGCAGAAGCTTTTCTTGCAACTGACGGTATTCTTGATTTATATATCAATGTAACATCAGGCCTTGTAGTTTATCCAAAGGTAATTGAAGCAAGGCTTATGAGCGAACTTCCGTTTATGGCAACCGAAAATATTATGATGGATGCAGTTAAAAAAGGCGGCGACAGGCAAGAACTTCACGAAAAAATCCGCCAACATTCAATGGCAGCCGGTGCGGTTGTTAAAGTTGAAGGCGGCAAGAATGACCTTGTTGACCGAATTGCCAATGACCCTGCATTTATGACTACTAAAGAAGAAATTTTAGCTATTTTAAAGCCTGCTAATTTTGTAGGCAGAGCGCCGCAGCAAACAGCAGATTTCTTAAACGAAGTTATTAAGCCTATTCTTGAAAAGGAAAAGGATTTGCTCGGCATAGATGTTGAAATAAATGTATAATCAATAAAATTAAGTGAGATAAAATGAAAAAAGTATTTTTAAAATCAATTTCAGTTTTTCTTTGCATAGTGTGTATATTGGGGGCTGTGCCTCTGTGTGCTTCTGCCGCAGAGGTTTATGCTCCTGTTGTTTCAAAGGATTATGAGGGCTTAAATTATATTGATTTAACTTGGAATGATACTTATCCGGTTGATAATTATAATGTTTATTTAAGCTGCGACGGTTATAATTTTTCGTACTATAAAAGTGTATTTTCAAATTACACAAGTATTATGGATTTGCCAAAGGGTAGGTATTTTGCTTATGTAACATCAAAAACCTCATCTGCCGGCGAATACGGTGAGCAGGAAAGCGTACCTTCAAATGTTGTCGATTTCATAATCGGTGACAGGTCAATGCAATATATTTATACAGATTATGATGAAAAATCGGGTAATATCAATGTTTCCTGGAGCGGTTATTATAATCAGGGCGAAAGTGCAGATAAATATTCAGACGGTTATATGGTTTTTATGAGCCAAAACGGAAGTGAATATAAATGCGTTGCCACAATATCGCCAAATGCTTTCAGCAGTGTGAATTCAAGATGTTATGAATATACCTATTCGTACTATACGGACAAAGTTCCGTCAAAATACAGCTTTGCTGTTTGCAGCTTTGTATCTTGCGGCGGTGTAAATTATTATCAATTTGACGCCCAGTATGCAGAAGATATAACGATATATTTAGGCGAATTAACTCTTACCACCAAAACGAAGAGCGAAAAGTTAAAATGGAAAAAATATAACTGCTTTGATTATTACGAAATTTATCAAAACGGTAAGTGCGTAGCCACTGTTGCAGGTGATAAAAATTCATACACCGTTAAAGGTGTAAATAATTATAAAAATGATTATAATTATTATATAAAGGCATACAAAAATTCAATTTGCGTGTCACAATCATATATTGCAACAAGCGGTGTGGGCGAAGCCCGTTTTCGTGCGGCAAAAAAAGCCAAAAAGAAAAAGAACACGGTTACCGTGGTAAATACCCGTACTAAAAAGAACAGCACTGCATGGACTGTATATCTTTCAAATAAAGATAAGAAAACCCTTCAAAAATTTGCTAAAAAGCATTTTAAAAAGGGTTGGAGCGATATGCAAAAAGCGCAGTACACACTTGAATGGATAAACAAAAAGGTTGATTATGTAAAGGGTGCAAAGTTTAACAAAATTGCAGGCCTTTCATATGTAGACGCAATATTTAATAAAAAAGCAGGCCAGTGCCTGCAATATAACGGTGCTTACGCTATGATGCTCACATATCTCGGCTATGAAGCAAGAATTGTGCAGGGCTGGCGCGGCACACCTAAAAATAAATGGAGCCACTATTGGTGCGAAATCAAAATTGACGGTAAATGGTATCTTATGGAAACCGGAAATTATAAAGACAGCGGCGATTGGAGTTATTTCTGCGCCACTTACAGAAATGCCGGCGGATATATGCTAAACGGTAAAGTGGCTAAATAACGGATATTAAGTGAAAATAATCTTTGATTTTGATTGTTTTCACTTAATTTTTACTAATTTTTGATGAAAAATAATTATCTATTTATACAAATATACAAAAATTATAATTAAACGCACAAAAGTATTGACTTATAGTATTAAAGTGATATACTAATTGTAATAATTCGGAAAGGGAAGTATGTAT
>CAVLCX010000236.1:2257-3165 GCA_963661525.1 bacterium | reverse complement strand
CCGGAAGCATTAAATCAAGCAAAACAAGGTCATAATCGCCCTGCTTTACCTTGTCAATGCCTGTAATTCCGTTATCAGCTATGTCTGCATTAAAGCCGTTGATGGTTAAATAATCTCGCTCAACCTCGGCTATATCTCTGTCATCCTCAATAATTAAAATATCACTCATTTTCACACCTCAAATAAATAATAATCGAAAGTCCGCCGTGCTCATTGCCGCTTGCTTCAACTCTGCCGCCCATTGAAAGAACGGCTTTTTTGACGAAAGCTAGACCTATTCCGCTGCCGTTTGATGTATTTGAACGCGCCTTGTCCGTCCTGTAAAATACTTCAAAAAGCCTGTCGATATTGCCCTCGTCAACACCCGGTCCGTCATCGGCAAATTCAAGCCTTGCAAAGGCAGTTTCCCTTGATATGATAATTTGACTTTTGGCTCTGTCTTTGACTTTATATTTAAGAGAATTGTCAAGAATGTTTGACATAATGCGGATTAAGAGCTCTTTGTCGGCGATTATGTTGACTTTTTCACCTGATTTTATTTCAATATCAAGTCCCTTGTCGCCGTATTCGTCCTTAACGCTTTCAATCGTATTTTCTATAAAATCGGGCAATGCGATTCGCTCCTCATTAAGTGCAAATTCCTCCATATCAAGTTTTGAATATGCGAAAAGGGAGGATACCATTTTTTCAATATCAATCGTTTTGCGCTTAATTGTTTGCAAATATTTATCCCTCATTTGCGGCGAATCAGCCACGCCGTCAATAAGCCCTTCGACATATGCCTGGATAGATGTTAAGGGGCTTCTTAAATCGTGCGAAATATCAAGCAAAAGTTCTTTTCTGTTTTCTTCATTTTTTTGAGTAAGTTCAACTGATTTCTTTAGTCTGCCGGCCATATCGTTAAAAGC
>CAVLCX010000236.1:0-2247 GCA_963661525.1 bacterium | reverse complement strand
CATTTTTAACCTTTGTATTATCCTGATGATTATTATTTGAAAATAAATACAGCTCATAAGTTTTATTATTTGAACTTTCTCTGTAATAATATAATTCGTGATTTTCATTTGAAACAAAGGCATTATTACCTATGGTTTTAGCAGATGACATCAATGTTTTATCTGCTATTTTTTCATTTCCCGCTTTGTAAAAATCATTTCCGTTTTCATAAACCTGAACAAAAGTGGTATTTTCATCAATAATATTGCCGATTGCTTCAAGCCTTGATTTAGTATCTTCACTGCCATGCTCAAAAACTTCATACATTTTGCTTGAAACCGCTTGGCTTGTGTTATAAAATTCACCGCTGTTTTCGAAGCCGAAGCCGTTTGAATTGTGAAGCGTTATATATATTCCCCCAAGGCAGATAACCCCTGCCAAAAGAGTTATCACAACAGGAATTACTATCATTATTATGTTTGAAATTGCAAGTCGCTTTTTAACAGTCATCTTTTTTCACCCATATTTATATTACATATTATATGAATAATTGTAAAGGCAAATTATAAACTGCAATTAAACTACAACAAGTTTTTTTAATATTCGTTTCAACTTTGTTTTATTTTCTATTTAATCTCCTCGACTATGATTAAATCAAACAGGAAAGGAGATTCTATTATGCCTGCTGTATTTACAAAAGAAATAAAAAATAAAAATGAAGAATACACGGATTTTGATGGAGCCGGAATCATTTATCCTTATGTTGCAAATAAAAAATGGAACAATGTTTACCGTGTTGAAGCACGATTAAAAATGGATGTGGATTTTAATAATCTTGAGGATGCCGTAAAAATAATGAAAAAGAAATATCCGTATTTCTTCTCCCGTGTTTCAGTCTACGGTAAAAAGTATGTACTAAAATGTGGATATTCAAGTAATATTATTTTTAAAAATGCACCGCTGTGCAAGCCATTTGATATAAAAGAGGAGGAAACGCTCTTACGTGTTGTCTATACACAAAGAACAATCGGAGTTGAATTTTTCCACGGAATAACCGACGGACACGGGGCACAGATGTTTTTTGAAGAATTGATTAAGGAATACCTCAATATTATGTACTCAAAATGCAACTATGATTCGCCAAGATTTAACAAACTTCCAACAAATGAAAATCTACTCAGACTTAATGATATATATACCGATATTTATAATCTCGGCGGCAAAAGTGTGAGCAGATTCTTAAGTAAGGCTTATCAATTCAGCGGCAAAAACAGCGGCGATTTGTCGTCTGTAAGCATAAATGCATATTCAAGTTCAATTAAATCGGCGGCACATAAATACGGTGTCAGCGTAAGTGAGTATCTTTGTGCTGTTCAAATTGCGGCAATATTAAAAACAGAAAAAGTAAAAAATAAAACACTTCGTATTTCTGTTCCCGTTGATTTAAGAAGGTATTTTGATATTGCTTCAACAAGAAATGCATCATTATATATTCTTGTGAAAATCAAACCAAACGAAATTCGTGATTTTAAAACGCTTTTACAAACAGTGAAAGTGCAATTTGAGCAATCACTTACCAAAGAAAATATGCAAAATCTCGCATATTCAAATGTTAAGTGTGCAAAAATGAAGGCATACAACATCTTGCCTATACCTATTAAAAAAGTCGTACTGAATATAGGATATACAACATTCGGTGAAAATCAATTCACATCCACGCTTACTAACCTCGGAATAGTTAATTTAAATCCAAATGTAAAAAATGCGGTGTCAAGTATATATTATATTCTTGGCAAGGAAAAAACAAAACCGCTTAATCTTGCTATTACCACGTATAATAATGAGTCAAGAATAATAGTTTCATCTACATTTGACAGCAAACCATTTGTTGACTCTATGTGTGAAATACTTTTGGCTGATGGGGTAATTACAGAGTTGGAAAATTTAAATTGTACTGCTGATTTTAATAGCCCTAACAAATCAGTGTCAAAGGCTTTGTAAATAGCAGTGCGTAAGTTTTTTAAAAATTTTATAAATTTAAGTTTATGCAGGAATATGAAGTGGAGAGAAGCGAAACGAAATATCCCTGCATAAACGGCTCTAAATACATGTTAGTATTTTTCAATGTGGGCACGAGTTTGTAATTATTCGACGCCCAAACTGACGGCTACACGATTAGAAGACGATTAAAAATGATGGTGTTAAATTAAAAATCATCTTGATTTTCTTTACGAATGAACATTTTGCAAAATTATATGGTATAATGG
>CAVLCX010000235.1:0-3166 GCA_963661525.1 bacterium | reverse complement strand
CTTATGAGCTTTATTGCAAGTATTCTTTTCGGTTTTCAGGATGCGGCGCATATTGTTCCTAACTTTTTGCAAATTTGCGTGCGTAATTTTCCTATGGCTCTTTTCTGGCAGCTCTTTTATGCAGGTCCGTTCGTCCGCTTCATATTCCGCTTGATTTTCAAAAAACAATTAAAAGAAGATAAATAATTAAAAATACTTATTAAAATTCCGTCAATAATAATATAGGTGATTATATGAAAAAAGCCATTCGTATTATTGACGGAATTTTTGCGTTATGCCTTATAATAATTTATTCGTTTATAGTTTTCGGAAATATTGTTTTGCCGGATAAGATAGAAGCCTATTCAACTAAAAAAATTGAATATAAAAGTGTATATTCGGTTGAAAATAATTCTTCATATCAGGTTGATTACCAAAATAACAGCAAGGTTTCGCCCGTTGAAAATGATATTAAACTTTTGGGTATTATTCCGGTTAAAACAACAAGCATTATTCAATCAAAGCCTAAAAAAGTAAGCGTAAGCGGTGAAAGCTTTGGAATTAAGCTTTATACAGACGGGGTAATTATCGTAGGTATTCGTGATGTTGAAACGGATAAGGGCAAGTGCAATCCGGCAAAGGAAGCAGGACTTGAAAAAGGCGATATTATTATAGAAATTAACGGTAAAAAAGTATATTCTGCTGACTCTGTTACAGATATTTTGAATGATAACAATGGCAAAGATTACAAAATTACTGTTAAAAGAAACGGCAATTACAAAGAGTTTTTGCTAAAACCGGCTTATTCATCAAGCCA
Source organism: bacterium (assembly GCA_963661525.1). Lineage (GTDB taxonomy): Bacteria > Bacillota > Clostridia > Oscillospirales > Acutalibacteraceae > Eubacterium_R. Next base: position 2,370 of record CAVLCX010000235.1, on the reverse strand, counting down.
AGGGTGCTACAAGGTTGGCTTGTGGGTTAGGGATTCCACGGCAGGTGTAGGCACAATAACTTATTATGATAAATCAAATAATACTGTTTCAGCTTTAGGTCATCCTATAACGGATGTTGATACTAACGAAATAATGCCGATTTTAGACGGTGAAGCCGTTAGGGCAACCGTCACCAAAATTTATAAAAGCAAAGCAGGTGAAGCAGGTTCGCTTTGCTGTGAATTTACAAATGATATAATAGGCACGCTTAAAAAGAATTGCCAAAGCGGAATTTACGGTAAATATACCTGCACGCTGAAAAACACTTATGAATATGAAGTGGCTTCGCCAAATGAAATTGTGAGAGGGCCGGTGCAAATCCTTTGCACAATAGATTCGGGCAAGGCAAAGTTTTATAACGCACAGATAACTCGCATTTCATACCGTGAAAATAAAAAAGGTAAAAATATGGTGGTTAAAATAACAGATGAACGCCTGCTTGAAAAAACAGGCGGAATTGTGCAGGGAATGAGCGGTTCGCCCATTATTCAAAACGGAAAGTTTGTGGGCGCACTTACTCATGTTATAGTGGATTCACCGGAAAAAGGCTATGCAATTTTTGCGCAGGATATGGTTGATGAATTATAACTTACTCGTCAATCCTAATATATAATCTGCACTGACATTATAATATTTGCACAGTGAAATAATGTGCCTAATCGGCATTTCGTTTTCGCCTTTTTCGTATCTTGAATATACCTGCTGTGTTGTACCGAGATAATCTGCAATTTCCTTTTGCGTTTTGTCATTATCTTCCCGAAGTTCTCTGATTATTTCATTATATGATTTCATATCTAATCTCCTTGTAATAATATTTACAAGGTTGATTTTAATATACACCACATTAAGTGTATTGACATTACACCTAATGTGGTGTATTATTTATTTGGACACAGTCCTAAAATATATAAAAAGAGGTAAAGGTATGAAAAAATTAACAAGTATTTTGCTGTCGGCAATAATTATGCTTACGGCAGTAGTAGGTTTCGATTTAACTGCATATGCAGGCTCTTATGACACAACAGCCAAGGCAAAGAGTTACACGCTCGGCACTACAACAACGGGATATTTCTCTTCTAATGATAGAATTGACTTTTTAAAAGTTGATGTGCCGCAGTCAGGCAGGATTGATTTTACTGCCGAGGGTACAAAAAGTTATTATATTTATATTTATCCATCAAATGCAACTGAAAATAGTGTTGATTATGATTATATTACTTATAACGATAATTTAGGCAAAGCATATAAAGAAAGTTATTCTTATTTAGTAGCAGGAACTTATTATTTTAAAGTATATGGAGACTCTAATGAAAATTATACTATAAGAACATCTTTCACCCCTGCTAATGAAAGCTTTCCTGAAAGTTTAGATGTTAATAACAATATTATAGGAAATGCTAATCCTATTTCACTTGATGCAACATATAACGGTATGTTAGGTGAAAACGACAGTATAGATTTTTATTCTTTCACAGTGCCAAGTGGAACACAAGTTATCAATATTAAATCAAATGCTTCAATTGATTTTTCTGTTTATTCAATGACAGGCGAACGAATTGCCGGTAGTTGGTCAGCGTATAAGAACGAATCAACAGGTATAGCAGAAACATCGGAATCTGTATCTCTCAATGCCGGTACATACTGTTTGAAAATTTCAAAATATGGTAGCAGCGATACATATGATTGTTTCTACTCATTCTCAATCAATTCGCCACACCAGCACAGTTATAACTATGCTTATACAGTAAAATCTACATACACATCACAGGGATATGATGTATATACCTGCTCGTGCGGTGCTTCTTACACAACGAATTATAAAGCTGTTAAAAAGCTTGGCAAAGTTAACCTTAAATCTGTTTCTTCCGCAAGAAAAAATCATACAATTAAAACATCTTGGGATAAAAAATCAGGTGCAAACGGTTACCAAATTTATTATTCAAGAAATAAAAATTTTAAAAACCTTTCAGCTAAAAAGATTGTAAAGGGCGGTAAAACAACTTCATATGTGGGCAAGAACTTTACAAAGGGCAGAAAGTATTATGTAAAAGTGCGTGCATACAAAAATGTAAACGGTAAAAAAGTTTACGGTAAATGGTCAAATGTAAAAACCGTTAAGTGCAAATAAGAATAATTTTAAGGATTGTCGGTTCAGGCAATCCTTATTTTTTTATTGTGCAGTTTTGACGAAATTTTGTGTTTATTTTTGTTAAAACATACAAAATTCAGAAAAATCGGAAAATATTAAAAAAATATAAAAAAAGTGTTGACAAGCAGGGCTTTATAATATATAATAAACGAGCGTGTGAACGGGGTGTATTATATAAATA
>CAVLCX010000234.1:0-3168 GCA_963661525.1 bacterium | reverse complement strand
CCTTAACCCTGTTGTCAAATTCCCTAAGTTCATCTTTAGAAAAGGCATCCTGCAGACTCTCCATTCTAACCGAATGTTCGACGCTTGCAAAGGAATTATCCGCTTTGCCGCCTACCTTTTTAGTCGGAGAATCCGGTGTGTCATACTCGGGATATTTTTCTTCAAGGTTTTTTAAATCACGCATCATCATATCGTATTCATAATCTTCGATTTCAGGTGCGTCATCATTATAATATCTGTCGGAATGATATCTTAATGTTTTTCTTAATTTTTCAATTTTTTTCTCAATTTCAGTCATACTATCACCAATAAACATTAATATGTTTATTTTATCACATATAATGTAATTAATCAATTATTATTCCATATTTTTTCACTAAAAAAGCACGCCGATGGGAGAGGCTTCGTAAGGAAGTCTCTCCCTTTGGCTTTTGTAATCGGTTGGAATGATGAATTGTAGGTATAATTTATTATTTCGGAGAATTACACAATGAAAAAGTATATCTTTGATGAAAGCAACGGACTTTGGTATGAATTGCAAGGTGATTATTATATTCCTTGTTTGACTGTTCCTGACGGTGAGAACTATTCTATCGGCATTTGGCGACAAAGGCACGAAAGGTGGTTGAAAGAAAACTGTAGGGTTAGACATTTCAATCTTATCACAAGCGGCAAGCTCAACTCTTATCTTCACGGTATTGATTTGTTGGCAAGTGAAACAGAAAGCAGGCTTATTGACGAGTTTGCGAAGAAACAAGGCATAACGGAAGAATTGAAGGCTAATGATATGCTGGCTTGGGTCTGTGCAATGAATAATATCAAAAATCAAGTCAGAGAGATTATAAACAAAGAAATCATCTATAAGTAGTACACTCCCCTCAGAGTTGTTCTGAGGGGTAATTTTATTAAAAAAACGCAAATTGATAACGATTATCATTTTTATATTGACTTTGGTAATCCCTTGATTTATAATAAAAACAAAAAGAGTTAAAATTATGAGTGAGAGAAAAAATTATTCAACAAGGCACAATAATGAATTACTGCTTTATTTAGAAGAACATAAAAATGAGCATTTGACCGTATCGCAAATATATTCGGATTTAACCGCTAAAGGTATTTCAATAGGTTATGCGACTGTTTACAGACAAATTGAAAAGCTCGTTAAAAACGGAAGTGTTATAAAATATACAATCGACAATACCAGCAGTGCTTGTTTTGAATATATAGGGACGGACAACGGCTCAAAAAAGTCTACATACCACTTAAAATGCGAATTATGCGGCAAAATAATTCATTTAAGTTGCAATGAAATAGAAGAATTTGAAAATCATATTTCATCACATCACAACTTCAAGGTAGACCCTGCAAAAACCGTATTTTACGGATTATGCGAAAGTTGTGCAAAGTAATATTAAGAAAGGAAAATCGCTGATGAATCAGGAAGCTATAAGCAAGAAAAAAAGAATAGTTACAATACTTATAGCATTTTTGTTCATTATATCGGCTGTATTTTCAACTGCTTTTGTTATCAAAGAGGCAAACCATAAGTGCAATCATACCGATTGTCAAATTTGCCAAACAATGCAGCTTTGCATAAAAAACTTAACGGATTTAGGTTCAAAATCGGATGATAATAATTGTGCGAATGTAGTATTATATTTCGCATTATTTATCATACCTTTTGTGTCTTATACTCTCTCAAGGAAAACACTTGTGGATTTAAAAACAAAATTATCCAATTAAATATAATTTTCAACAAGGGACAAGTCTGCGTTTTAAGACTTGCATATGTTAAAAATAAGTCTGTTTAGCAGGCTTTATTTTGCTATGCGAAAGTTCCTTGTATTTTTATGCCAATTTTTAAGATTATATTTGATTGGAGATATTTTTTATGAAAAAATTTTTAGCAGTAATTGCGGCTGTTTTAAGCATTACAATTATTTTGGTTGCTTGCACCAACGCAAAAAACGATAATAACGATACAAAACCAAATAATGATGAAAAATCAAAAATCAGCATTGTAACAACAATTTTTCCCGAATACGATTGGGTTAAGCAAATACTCGGTGAAAAACAAAACGATGTTGATTTGACTATGCTTCTTGATAACGGTGTGGATTTGCACAATTATCAACCGAGTGCAGACGATATGGTTAAGGTATCAAAATGTGATTTGTTTATTTATGTCGGCGGTGAATCCGACGCTTGGGTTGATGACGCACTCAAATCAGCACAAAACAAAAATATGAAGGTTATCAATCTTCTTAATGTTCTCGGAAGTCAGGTAAAGGAAGAAGAACAGATTGAAGGAATGGAGGCAGAAGAAGAGGAAGAAGACGAAGAGGAAGGACCTGAATATGACGAGCATGTTTGGCTTTCACTCAAAAATGCAAAGACTCTTTGCAGTGCAATCGGTGACGCACTTTGTGAGATTGATTCAGACAACGCAACAATATATAAAAATAATTTACAAAAATATACCGAAAGTTTGAATGCACTCGATAATGAATACAAGCAAACAATAGATAATGCGAAGTATAATACCTTGGTTTTCGGTGACCGTTTTCCATTCAGATATATGGTTGACGATTATTCTCTCAACTATTATGCGGTATTTGTAGGTTGTTCTGCCGAAACGGAAGCAAGCTTTGAAACAATTAAATTTCTTGCAAACAAGGTAGATGAGCTTAATGTAAAAACCGTGCTCACCATCGAAAATCCAAAACATAAAATTGCTCAAACGGTAGTTGAGAACACTAAAGAGAAAAATCAAAAAATCCTTGCACTCAATTCTATGCAATCGGTAACAAGCGATGATGTCAAGAACGGCGAAACATATTTGAATGTAATGCAAAGCAATCTTGATATTCTTAAGCAAGCATTGAATTAAGGAGGGCACTATGGCACAGATTGTATGCAAGAATTTAGCTGTCGGCTACGGCAACACGGTTGTAAAAGACAATATAAATTTTAATGTTGAAAACGGCGATTATCTTTGCATAATCGGTGAAAACGGTTGCGGAAAAAGCACTCTTATGAAAACGGTTTTAGGTTTGCAAAGTGCACTTGACGGAGAAATTGTTTTTTCGGATGATGTAAAGAAAAACGAAATCGGATATTTGCCTCAACAAACACAGCTTCAGCGTGATTTCCCTGCATCTGTAAGAG
>CAVLCX010000233.1:1951-3197 GCA_963661525.1 bacterium | reverse complement strand
CAACCTGCATTCCGCAGCCTTTTGCAATTCTGCGTTTTCTTGACGGATTGATAATATCGGGATGTTCGCGTTCCTGCATAGTCATTGAATAAATAATTGCTCTAAAGCGGTCAAACGCTTTTTCATCAATATCTTCATCCTTAATTTTGTTGCCTATGCCGGGAATCATTTTAATTGTATCTTTAAGACTTCCCATTCTTTCAATTTGTGCAAATTGGTCAAGAAGGTCATTAAGGTCAAACTTATTCTTAGCAAGCTTCTTTTCAAGTTCAGCAGCCTTTTTCTCATCAAGGCTCTGCTCTGCCCTTTCAATAAACGAAAGCACATCACCCATACCTAAAATACGGGAAGCCATACGAGATGGGTGGAAAGTTTCAAGATTATCAAGCTTTTCACCTGTACCGATAAACTTAATCGGTTTGCCTGTAACAGCTCTTACCGATAATGCTGCACCGCCGCGGGTGTCACCGTCAAGCTTGGTAAGAATAACACCGTCTATTCCAAGTGTTTCATTAAAGCTTTTAGCTACATTAACAGCATCTTGACCCGTCATTGCATCAATTACGAGCAATATTTCGTGCGGATGAACGGTTGAACGAATGTTTTGAAGTTCTTCCATAAGCTGTTCATCAACATGCAAGCGGCCTGCGGTATCAAGAAATACATAGTCATTACCATGGTCTTTTGCAAATTTTACAGCTTCTTCCGCAATGTGAACAGGATTTTCAGTTCCCATTTCAAACACCGGTACTCCGACTTGCTCACCAACAACCTGAAGTTGTTTAATAGCTGCCGGACGATAGACATCGCATGCAACAAGAAGCGGCCTGTGGCCTTCTTTTTTTAATTTAAGAGCAAGTTTTGCCGAATGGGTTGTTTTACCGCTACCTTGCAAACCGCACATCATAACGATTGTAGGCGGATGATTAGCAATAGCAAGCCTTGATTCGTTACCGCCCATAAGTTCGGTAAGCTCTTCGTTAACTATTTTAATAACCATTTGACCCGGAGTAAGCGACTCCATAACATCGGCGCCTATGGCTCTTTCTGTTACTTTAGCGGTAAACTCTTTGGATACTTTATAGTTAACATCAGCTTCAAGAAGTGCAAGGCGAACTTCACGCATTGCTTCTTTAACATCTGCTTCGGTTAATTTGCCCTTGGCACGCAATTTTTTAAACGAATTTTCAAGTCGTTCACTTAAGCCTTCGAATGCCAAGAAATCAACTCCTAATAAATATTATCC
>CAVLCX010000233.1:0-1941 GCA_963661525.1 bacterium | reverse complement strand
TTTCAGAAAAGAAGCGAGTGTTTTAATTCTTGCAACATTATCATTAACTTCCATTGAAAGTGTATGATTGAGGTTATATTCGTTGATGTTATCGGCACATTCAACGATTTCGTCAATGCCCTTTTTCATCTCATTAAAGCGTTTTGCAAGGCCCAACCTTTCTTCCATATCAAAAAGCTGTGCCTCCGCCCTCTTGATTGAATCACGGACACCTTGGCGGCTTATACCCTCGTTTTCTGCAATTTCGGAAAGTGAGAGATCTTCTTCATAATAATAAACAAGGCAATCATGCTGCTTTTGAGTAAGCATTTCGCCATAGAAATCCAACAAAAACGGAATTTCAAGATTTTTTGCCACGAAGTATCTCTCCTTTCAAAGTGTATGTAAAGTATTTAATCTTTACAGCAAGTGGTATTATACTAAAGACAAGCAAATATGTCAAGGGTAAAATGAATAATATTTTTTATTAAATTTAACAGTTTGCTATTGACACAAATTATGGTGTAAAGCAAAAAGCCTTTAAACTAAATATAGATACAGTTTAAAGACTTTTTTAATATAGTTATTACGGATTACATTTTTGACACGGTGAGTAGCCGTTTGAAACCAAACTATCGCGAGTTCCTTTATATTTTTTCTTATTTCTTTACACCGTCGCAATCGGGATTATGAAATTTTTTAGTTTTGGTATTAACTATATATGTTTTTTTATCAGTTACATCAGATGAAGTTGATGTAACCGAAGATGATGATGCCACTGCCTGATTATCACCCGTTGCATAATCAATTGCCACCCCAGGCTGAACATTATAGCAGTAAACATTGAAGCTTATTCCCTGCCCATTATCTTCCACTGAATATGCCTGCATTTGAACTCCGTTTGCCACAAGATTATTTCCTTCAAAAATCGGTGTAACTTTATAATACACATGATTATTAGTTATTTCTATATAATCTGCCACATCGTTTTCAAAAGGCAGCATACCCTCAACATTCAGGTATCTTGTACCGGTTATCAAGTTTCTTTCATTTGCATTTTCGGCTGTCAGCTGATAACCGATTAAATGACATCTGTTATAAAGATACTTACCGTCTACAAAATCATATTTGGATATATGCCAGCCGCTTGGTTTTACAGAACCTATTGAACCGCGCTTTTCGGCAGGCATTAAATCTTTGCCTATACAGGAAACTGCATATGTGCATCTGCCTAATGAATCAAGCTTTCCGTATTCTTCAAAAGATTCAGAAGAAGTTTTCTCACTTTCCGAAAATTCAGGCACATTACCGTTTAATTCAACATAAGCCTTACCGTCATAATCAGGAATATTAGATAAATCATAATTAACATAATCACTTGCTGACTGTGCGGTAATATCAAGGTCATTGAAAAAATCATTTTCGCCGGCAGAGCATCCGCTTAAAACTGAAAGCGAAACAATCAATATCAAAAGAATATTTAAAAACTTTTTATTCATGGTAAACTCCTAAAAATTTGTATTTACAACATAATTCGACAATCATTTTAATAAAAAGAAGTTATAATTAAACCAAACTATTAAAAGGATTGGTTATATGTTAGAACTTATTGATACCGAAGAACTATACGAAAATGATAATATACTTCTTCTTTTTTCAACTTTCAATAAAAACGGATTTAAAATAAGCACAATTGACCTTGCGTTTAAAAATGATAACGGTGAAATAATTGAAATAAAGACTATAAAAGAACTATACATATAAAATAAGACTGCCAAAAGACAGCCTGATTTTAATCGTGTTGATGCTTAATATGTGCCTGCGCAATTTCAATAATATCGGTTATATGCTCATCATCAAAACTGTAATAAACTTGCTTTCCGTCACGGCGGGATTTAACAATATTATTTGCTTTAAGTATAGCTAATTGATGCGATACAGCCGATTTCGTCATTCCTAATG
>CAVLCX010000232.1:0-3224 GCA_963661525.1 bacterium | reverse complement strand
AATATCAATAGCATCATCTATATTATCAACAGATTTATCAAGGCTTACGGTTACGGTAGATGTTGTTTTTGTAATGCCGAAAACATCATTCATACAAAAAACTGCATAAATAGATATAAGCATAGAAAGAGCAATAACTATAATAAAGAACACATATGTTGATGTAAGGCTTTGACCTTTCTTCACCGGTACTCGCCTTTTTGCTGTACTGCCTGCCTTTGCCGTTTTCTGATTTTTGCTTTGCTCATTGTTTTTTTCAGTTTTAACATTGGTAAAATAGACATCGTTATTTTCGCTTGCAGTATCAACAGGGTTTATGCCTGTTTCATTAAGCATAAATTCATCATTATCCATTTTTTCCTCCTAACTTGGTAGAAAACACACCATTTTGAGTAATTATATAATCGACGGGAACATCATATTTATCGGTAAATAACTTATCGCATACAAGTTCATCATATTGCACACCAATGCATATTCCGTGATAAGCAGATAAAAATCGGTCATAATATCCCTTGCCATAACCCAAGCGGTAACCGAGTTTATCATATGCTATTGCAGGAACAATACAAATTGATTTGCTAAAATCATCAACTTTTTTGCATTTATTCACATCAGGCTCTCTTACGCCGAAAGAAGCAATTTCAATATTATTTAATGATTCTATGTAATAATATTGCATTTTACCGTTATTGTCAATACAAACAGGAAGTGCAACTTTTTTATTATTATCAAGTGCATACTTGATTGAAAAATCCAAATTAACTTCTTCGCTCAATGCGGCATAAAAAAGAACGGTATCGCAATTTTTAAAGAAATCTGAATTGCAAAGAAAATCGTTAATCAATGTGTTTTTTTCATTTCTGCTTTCAACATTTTTACGAATTTCTTTATATTTTTTCCTAAATTCGCTTTTTATCTGCATTGAATTGTTTTCCTTACATCCTCGGCAGTTTCCTCGCCTTTTAAAGCTTTTACGATTTCAAGGCCGAAATCAACCGCAACGCCCGCACCTTTGGCAGTAATAATCAAACCGTCGGTTACAACATATTTATCAGATAATGTTGCACCTGTTAAATCATTTTCAAAACCCGGAAAGCAAATTGCTTCTTTACCCTTTAAAAGACCTTTATGGCCGAGAATTGACGGTGCTGCACAGATTGCGCAAACATATTTTTTATTTTCAACACAGTAGTCAATAGCACCTTGCACGGTTTTATCCGCTTCAAGGTTAAGAGTTCCCGGCATACCGCCCGGTAAAACTACCGCTTCGGCATCTTTTACATCAAATTCACCAATTTCAATATCAGCCGTAACATCAATATTATGTGATGAAGTCACAATTTTACCTGTTACGCCGACTGTTTTAACATCAATTTTGGCACGCCTGAGCATATCCACAACAGCAAGTGCTTCGATAGTTTCAAAACCATTTGCTAAAAATAAATAAACCATTATTTTTCCTCCGTTTTTCTGTAAACCGATAAAAAAGGTTTTACAAGATTACAACCATCAAAAAGATATTCTTCAATATCTTCACTTTCATCAAAATAAATATTTGCAATATCTTCACGATAAGTAAATGCGCACTTATCATAAAATTTCACAAGTGAATTATCGGCAGGTATCAGCGAAAGCAACTCATAATTTTCTTGGCAGTATTCTAATAAGCTTGACATATACCCTTTGCCGCACTGATTTTTATAAGTGCAGGCGGCGTAAATATATTTGCACTTTTCACCCGCAAGCCTGCAATCAACGAGAAAAAGCATTGAGCATAACTCACCGTTATCAAAAAAGCCGAGAGCCTTTTTACTCTTGCAATTCTTTAAAAAGAAGAGTATATCTTCCTCACTGTCACCGAAAGCTTCCTGCCAAAGCGGAATGATTTTATCGCTGTCATCAAAATATTTAATCATATAATCAGCCCTTATATACCGCTATACATTTTTTCAAGAATATTTCAGGATAATAAGACTGCTTTGCTTTTCTTAAACCTTCAATGCCTAAATCTTCTTCCCTGTTAACATACTTATAATTCATTAGGCAGTTTTTAGTAAATTCTTGGTTTATAATCGGGTATGCACCCTGAATTTCAGGCGGTGCTTTTTCAAAATGTGTTACAAAGGTTTCATCACTTATCGGCTCACCGAAAGTATAGGCAATAGCCTCATTATCTATTCTGATAATACCGCCTACAAAACCTAATTTATCATAGTTTTCAAATGCCTTTAATACCGCTTCAAATTCAAACGAAATATCACTGTCATCTGTATGGCTTTCAATCCATTTGGTATGAAGATTTATGCAATCATTTATATTATCATTATTTATGATTTCAAATGACCAATTAGGGTTATTTTTCTTAAAATTAGTTATGTGATTACGCTTACCATGATACTTTTTACCGCGAAGTTCAGCCATTTTGGCTACTTCATATATATAATCACCGTATCCCTCATCATATACAAAATCGAAACTGTTTGGAAAAGCTTCGTTGAGCATATCAACATAAGCTTGAGTCACACCGTAAAAGCGAGGTTCAATATCATTCGCCTTTGCGTACTCTATAACCGCATCAACCGCTTCTTTAAAATCGCCTGTACCGATTGGCACACCGAAATTAGTTTCTTTTCCTCTTCCCCAGCTGCATATAAAAAAGTTTTTAAACCTGGAAATTTTAGTTGAATACTCGGTACTCCAAACAAACATATTGCCGAATGTATAATCGCAATTCATTGTTTTTAAATGTTTAAAACATTCATCAACCCAAGCTTTATCATCAATTTCAGGTGTTTTAAACTCTAACATTTTATTTTTCATTTAATTCCTTTTTCACAAAATCGAGAATAGTATTGTGTATTTCCTCAATCGGTAAAGGATTTACACCGTCAGAGCAAGGCACAACCGCCCAGCCCTGCTTTTTAGCTGTGTATAAAGCCGATTTTCTGCAATTATTGAGAAAATCAACATTTGCTTCGTGTACATCTTTTTTGCCTTCATCACCATTGTAACGGGAAGTCATCAGCTTTTGTGATACATCAACCGGCATATCAAGAAAAATGACTAAATCAGGCTTTGGTATTCCGATTTTGTTATATTCAAAATCGGCAGACCAATCAAGGTATTCATCCCATTTAGCTTCATCAATTTTTTCCATTTGATATATTGAATTTGATGTTGCATATCTGTCAGCAAGGATTAAAGTACCGTTTTCATAATCC
>CAVLCX010000231.1:0-3270 GCA_963661525.1 bacterium | reverse complement strand
GAAATCGCTCGTTCAGAAACTTATAAAGAGGGTACAATTCCACTTCAGACAATTCGTGCTGACATCGACTACGGTTTTGCAGAAGCAAACACAACTTACGGTAAGATTGGTGTTAAGACATGGATTTACCAAGGTGAAGTACTCCGTGAATCTCGTAACAAGAGAAGAACAAATCGTAGAGAAGGGGGAAGAAAGTAATGCTTTTACCTAAGCGTGTAAAACACAGAAAGCAGCACAGAGGTCGTATGACCGGTATGGCTACTCGAGGCAATAAGGTAACTTACGGTGAATTCGGTTTGCAGACAACTGAGCCTGCATGGATCACAGCAGCACAGATTGAAGCTGCCCGTATCGCAATGACACGTTACACAAAGCGTGGCGGTAAAGTATGGATCAAGATATTCCCTGATAAGCCAATTACAGCAAGACCTGCTGATACCCGTATGGGTAAAGGTAAAGGTAATGTTGACTACTGGGTAGCAGTAGTTAAGCCGGGCAGAGTTATGTTCGAGCTTGGCGGTGTTGACGAAGCAACAGCTCGTGAGGCTATGCGTCTTGCCGCAAACAAACTTCCTGTTAAATGTAAGTTTGTAAAGAAAGAAGAAGAGGGAGGCGAGCAGTAATGAAAGCATCAGAAATCAAGGCTCTTTCAGCAGAACAGAGATCAAAGAAGCTTGCAGAATTAAAAGAAGAGCTTTTCAACCTTCATTTCCAGCAAGCAATCAACCAGCTCGACAACCCTATGAGAATTAAAGCTGTCAAGAAAGATATTGCACGCATCAAAACAGTTGAGCGTCAAATCGAACTTGAGAGCAGCAATTCTTAATTAAAGGAGGTAACTGAAAATGGAAAGAAACCTCAGAAAGACAAGAGTAGGTATCGTAACAAGTGATAAGATGGATAAAACTGTTGTTGTAACAATCAAGAACAGAGTTCGTCATCCGCTTTACAACAAGATTGTAAACGATACAGTTAAGTACAAAGCACACGACGAAAACAATGAATGCGGTATCGGTGATAAGGTTCTTATTATGGAATGTCGCCCATACAGCAAGGATAAGAGATGGCGTGTGGTTGAAATCGTTGAGAAAGCTAAATAATCGTTGCGATTTACAGCTTTTTTAAATAATTTAGTCAATAAAATAATAACTGCAATGTAGCAAAGTGTTATTTTGCAGTACGAAGGAGGAAAATGCTGTGATACAACAGGAAAGTCGTCTTAAAGTTGCAGACAACACAGGCGCAAAAGAACTTCTTTGCATCAGAGTTTTAGGCGGTTCAGGCAGAAGATATGCAAATATCGGTGATGTAATCGTAGCCAGCGTAAAGAAGGCAGCACCTGGTGGCGTTGTTAAAAAGGGCGAAGTTGTTAAGGCAGTCATCGTTCGTACAACTAAAGGTGTACGTCGTGACGACGGTCAGTATATTCGTTTCGATGAAAATGCTGCCGTAATTATCAGAGAGGATAAAACCCCTCGTGGCACCCGTATTTTTGGACCAGTAGCTCGTGAGCTTCGTGAAAAGGATTATATGAAAATCCTTTCTCTCGCTCCGGAAGTTCTTTAATGGAGGTGCGTATAGATGAGTAAAATGTTTGTTAAATCCGGTGATACTGTAATGGTACTCAGCGGTAAGTCAAAAGGTGTTAAGGGCGAAGTTGTAGCAGTAAGCCCTGCTGAAGGCAAAGTTATCGTTAAGAAGGTTAATGTTGTTACAAAGCATGTTAAGCCTAAAAAGATGGGTGAGCCTGGCGGTCTTATTGAAGTTGAATCAGCTCTTTATGCATCAAAAGTACAGCTCGTATGTCCTAAATGTGGCGAAGCTACACGCGTAGGTCACAAAAAGGGCGGCATCCGCGTTTGCAAGAAATGCGGAAATGAATTTTAAGTTAGGGAGGAAACATAACAATGTCTGTTTTAAAAGAAACATATAAGAGCGAAATTGCTCCGGCGTTGATGAAGAAATTCGGATACAAATCTGTTATGCAAATCCCAAAGCTTGACAAGATTGTAATCAATGTTGGTTGCGGTGAAGCCCGTGAAAATTCAAAGGTAGTAGACGCTATCGTAAATGACCTTCAAATCATCACAGGTCAAAAGCCGGTTATCTGCCGTGCAAAGAAGTCTGTTGCTAACTTCAAACTTCGTGAAGGTATGCCAATCGGTGTAAAAGTTACTCTTCGTGGTGACAGAATGTATGAATTCCTTGAAAGATTCTTCAATTTGGCACTTCCAAGAGTTCGTGACTTCAGAGGTATCAATCCTAACTCATTCGATGGCCGTGGCAACTATGCTATGGGTATCAAAGAGCAGTTGATTTTCCCTGAAATCGAGTATGACAAGATTGATGCTGTTCGCGGTATGGACATCATCATGGTAACAACTGCAAACACAGATGAAGAGGGCAGAGAGCTCCTTAAGCTCCTCGGCGCTCCATTCTCAGAGTAAGGAGGGATTATCGTGGCAAAAACATCTATGAAAGTCAAGGCTGCAAAGCCTGCAAAGTATTCAACAAGACAGTACAACAGATGCAAAATCTGCGGTAGACCTCACGCTTATCTTCGTAAGTACGGTGTATGCAGAATTTGCTTCAGAGAACTTGCTCACAAGGGTGAGATTCCTGGTGTAAAGAAGTCATCTTGGTAAGAACTGAGAATTGCTAATTAAATAAGGAGGAATTATCAATGCATATTACAGATCCAATCGCTGATATGCTTACAAGAATTCGTAATGCAAATTCAGCAAAGCACGATACAGTAGATATTCCTGCGTCAAACATGAAGAAGGCAATTGCTCAGATTCTTGTTGATGAAGGTTATATCAAAAATTATAAAATTATTGAAGACGGCAAGCAGGGTGTTATTCGTGTAACACTTAAGTACGGCGAAGGTAAGAGCCAGGTTATCACAGGTCTTCGCAGAGTTTCAAAGCCAGGTCTTCGTATTTATTCAAATGTTGAAGAAATGCCAAAGGTTATGAAGGGACTCGGCGTTGCGATCGTTTCAACTTCAAAGGGCATTATGACAGATAGAGAAGCTCGCAAGCAGAATGTCGGCGGCGAAGTTTTAGCATTCATTTGGTAAGGAGGTACAGTCAGGATGTCACGTATCGGTTTAAAACCTATTACAATTCCTGCCGGTGTTGATGTAAATGTCAACGGTACAACTGTTACCGTAAAGGGTCCAAACGGTACTCTTTCAATGGATGCACATCCAAACATGACAGTCAGCATTGAGGGCAGTGAAATCATCGTTAGCAGACCTAACGATGC
>CAVLCX010000230.1:2733-3274 GCA_963661525.1 bacterium | reverse complement strand
CAATTCTCAAGTTTTGAAAAAGTTTGAGTTTATTAATAAAGATATTGAAAATAAAGGCGTCTATTTGACGACATCTGATTTAGAGTTTTCAAGAAATAGTTGGGAGAGTTTCGCAAGTTATTATTATGATACAAAAATTGCTAATGACAAGTTATATCGGAAAGGAATTGTTTTGTGATGAAAAAGAATGTACAACTAAAATTTTTTTCAGTTTTTATGGTACTGATTATTCTTTGCAGCAATTTTCCAATAGCTGCAAACGCAAGTAATAATGATTTTTATGCCCAATACAGCGGCTCAACAACGGCAAGTTGGGGATATAACCCTGATTGTACTTTTACAATAAACAAAATAGTCGGAAATAAATTCAAAGGCAGTTTTTCTGCCCAAAATATAGGTAAGTATACCTATGAAAAAAGCTGTACTTAATATAGGATATACAACCTTTGGTGAAAATCAATTCACCTCTACGCTTACAAACCTCGGAATAATCAATCTTGATTCAAATGTAAAAAACATTGTATCAAGTGCTTATTATATA
>CAVLCX010000230.1:0-2579 GCA_963661525.1 bacterium | reverse complement strand
TTCGGCTTTCATTCACACATTATGTGAAATACTTTTAGCCGACGGAATAATAAGCGAAATATCAAATCTAAATGAAATTACAAAACTGAACAGTCATTTTGACGCAGTATCATAAAAGAAAGAGCCACTTTTTTAAGTGGCTGTTTCAGACTGTCGATAAAGTGACTGTTTTTATTTTATATTGCTTTTATGATTATTGCTCTGTTATAATCTGCACCCCTGACATAAATAGGAACACCCACATTCATAAGATATGCCCCGCCTTTTACATATTCATCACCGTTTAAGGAAAAAGAATATGCTTTATTTTCATCAAGGCCTGCAAAGTGAAGATTAAATTTCTTTTTATAAAACCTCGTTGCATTTGCGGCAATAAAAATTACACTTTCGTTTTTATCCGTGCTTACATATTCGTTGCAAAGCACTTCCCCGTCTTCTACATCAAGTATTCTGTACAAATCGCCGAACTGAACAATATTGCGAACAGATTTATAAAAATCAATATTCTTTTTACAAATCTCTAAATCTTCAGCGGAATATTTAATAAGATTACCGCCTATTCCAAGTGAACCCTGCATTGCAATATTAAACCTGAAATCAAGTGAGCAAGGCTTATTTATACCGCAAATATCAGTAACCCAGGCACGCATTGTTTTAACAGGATGAAGCAAAGAATATCCCTTTTGAATAGTCATTCTGTCAATAGCGTCGGTATTGTCACTCGTCCATACCTGGTCATAATGGCTGATTGCACCGAGGTCACACCTACCGCCGCCTGATGCACAGCTTTCAAACTGCACCTGGGGATGACGCTTTTTAAGTTCATCAACAATCTTATAAACTGCCATTGTATGAAGATATGAATACATTTTCGCATTTTCAAGATTTTCTGCACCAACCTGCGAAAAAGGACGGTTCATATCCCATTTAATATACTTAATATTGTGATTTTTAAGTAAATTATCAAGGCATTCAAATATATAGTTTTGAACATCACTGCGAGTCATATTAAGCACAAGCTGGTGGCGAAGTTCATCTGCATTTCTGTATTCAAAATGATATGCCCAATCAGGATGAGCGCGATACAAATCACTGTCGGGATTTACCATTTCAGGCTCAACCCAAATGCCGAAATCCATTCCGAGTTTATTTACCTTTTCAATCAGTTCATCAAGCCCGTTTGGAAACTTTTCTTTATTAACATACCAATCGCCAAGTCCCGCCCTGTCATTATTTCTTTTGCCGAACCATCCGTCATCCATAACAAAAAGTTCAACACCGATATCTGCTGCCAATTCGGCAAGGGCTGTTTGCTGTGATACATTTACATTAAATTCAGTTGCTTCCCAAGAATTATAAAGCACAGGAAGCGGCTTATCATTAAAACTTTTAGGAAGAAGAAAATCAATACAAAAACGATTCATATTTCTTGACATTTCGCCAAACCCGTTTGCTCTGCCACAGTAAACTAACGGTGAATCAAATGTTTCACCCGGTTTCAAAGTATGTGAAAAATCAAAATCATTCATTCCGATTGAAATTCTGGTGATTGAATACACATCTCGGCTTGCGCTTACTTTAAAATTGCCGCTGTAAGCAAGGCTTGCAAAATATACATCACCGCTGTTTTCATCGGCATTTTGATGTGCAATGAAATACGGTGAGTTATTATGATTTGATGCACCCCTGCGGTTTTCATAAATAATATTTCCGCCGTCAAGCACAGTATTTGTTTGCAAGAATTCACTGCCCCAAGCACCGTTTGTGTTAATAAAAGTATATGGCTTTACAGACGGAAGTGAAAATTCGGCGCTGAATATTCTTTCAAAAACGATATTATCATTGCCTGTATTTTTAAGCGTGACATATCTTTTGATTATATCATATTCATCATAAACTTCATAATTAAGAATTATTTGAAGAGGATAGTAATCATCCTTAAAAACAACTTTGAGAATATTATTTTCAAGAATAAATGAGTCATAATGCATACTGATTTCGCGGCAGCCATCCGCAAATTCAGCCTTAATATCACATTCGCGGTACATAGTTGAACCAAAGGGTGTAATTTCCTGCCTGATTTCATCCGGCACGGTATTATTTGAATTTTCACCGTTTATATGCGCAAATTCATAGTCGCCGTAATCACATTTATTTCCCCAATGAATATGGCGGTTATACCCCTCTTCATCAACACCGAAAACATAATGAGTATTTTTGGTTTCAAGAATAAATATATTGTTTTTTTCGTTATATTTTATCATTTCGTATTCCTCTACTTGATTTATATAAATCTTCAATTTACAATATATCATATTATGTGATAAAATAGAATAGTAAATTTTCATAAAATCACAACATAAATTAAGGAATGATAAATATGAAAAACTTAAACTTTTATCTTGTAACGGATACACATTTTTTTGACCCGTCATTTAAGCGCAGCGGTGCGGCATATGAAAAAAGAAGCATAAGCGACCAAAAATGTGTTGCCGAAACGCCGGCAATTATTGACGCAGGCTTTAAACAAATAGCCGATGATAAAGAAACAAATATAATTTTAATTCCCGGTGATTTGG
>CAVLCX010000229.1:0-3279 GCA_963661525.1 bacterium | reverse complement strand
TCTTAATAATGAGGCAATGAAAAATGCCCCTGAAAAAGAAGACTTTACTCTTGAAGATGTCCTTGAAGCAGACAGAAAAGCAAGAGAATATGTAATTGAGGCGGTAGGGTGAATATAACATCTATTTGGAACAGCGTGTATCCCATAGTAATAGCAATTTTATTTTTTGAATTGATAATTGTTATTCACGAATTAGGCCATTTTGCAGTGGCAAAGCTTATGAAAATTCAGGTTAATGAATTTTCGGTAGGTATGGGGCCGAAGCTGTTTCAACATAAGGGCAAAAAAACTAAATATTCTTTAAGGCTTATTCTGTTTGGCGGTTACTGCTCAATGGAGGGTGAAGATGAAGAAAGCGACAGCGAAAATGCCTTTGTTAATAAAAAAGTTTGGCAAAGGATACTTGTAGTTGTTGCAGGTGCTGTTATGAATCTTATTTTGGGGTTGATAATTGTACTTATTCTTGTATGCTCTCAAAATCTTGTAGGCACAACCGAAATTGCAAAGTTTGATGATAACGCAATCAGCCAGTCATATGGTTTGCAAGTCGGCGATAAAATTAAAAGTATCGACGGAATGAGGGTTTATTCCACCAATGATGTTATGACCGGCTTTTCAAGATGCTCAAACGAAAATGTCAATCTTGTTGTTGAACGCGGCGGTAAAGATGTGAGCCTTAAAGTTCAATTCGGCACGGAAGAATACGAAGGGCATCAATACACGGTAATGGATTTTTGGCTGCGTGGGGTAAAGAAAACGCCTGCAAATGTCATTTCGCAAACGGGTAAGGAATTTGTTTCTTATGCAAGAATGGTATTTCTCTCCGTTCACGATTTAATAGTCGGCCGTTACGGTATATCCGATATGAGCGGGCCGATTGGAGCAGTAAGCGTTGTTTCAACTGCGGTTAAAACTTCGGTTTATTCAATGCTCAGAATAATGCTTTGTAACTTTCAGCGATATAACAAAGTTTTTTTAAAATCTTTTTTGGGTGAAAATTATGGAAAGAAGAAAAAGTAAAAAAATAAAACTCGCCAATACATTTATCGGCGGTGACAGTCCTATTCTTGTTCAAAGTATGCTTAATATTCCTGCAAGCAATATTGAAGGCTCTGTTCAGCAGGCAAAGGAACTTGCATCTGCCGGATGCCAGGTAATTCGCTTTGCTATTCCTAACGAGGAGGCTCTTAATCTTATCGAGCCTATTAAAAACGCAGTGGATGTACCGCTTGTAGCCGATATTCATTTTGATTATAAGCTTGCGCTCGGTGCTGCTGAAAGAGGAATAGATAAAATCAGAATAAATCCGGGTAATATAGGTGATGATTCCAGGGTTAAGGCTGTTGCAGATGCTTGCAGGCAAAAAAATATTCCTATCAGAATAGGTGTAAATTCAGGTTCGCTTGAAAAGCATATTTTGACTAAATACGGTTCACCTACCCCTGAAGCTATGGTTGAATCTGCGCTTTACCACGCAAATCTGCTTGAAAAATTTGATTTTGATGATATTATTATTTCAATAAAATCAAGCAATGTTGAAACTATGATTAACGCATATGAGCTTGCAGCTCAAAAGTGCGATTATCCGCTTCACCTCGGTGTAACGGAAGCCGGAACCGAAAGAATGGGTATTATCAAATCGGCAGTTGGTATAGGTTCGCTTCTTACTCACGGTATAGGCGATACCATTCGTGTAAGCCTTACCGATTCACCTGTTAAAGAAGTATTTGCTGCATTTGATATTTTAAAAGCTATCGGGCTTAAAAATGACAGCCCTTATCTTATCTCCTGCCCAACCTGCGGCAGAACTAAAATTGACCTTGTTGGCCTTGCAAAGCAGGTTGAAGAAAGACTTAAGGACTGTAAAAAACCTATTAAAGTTGCCGTAATGGGATGTATTGTAAACGGCCCCGGCGAAGCTAAAGAAGCAGATATAGGTATTGCCGGCGGTGACGGATGCGGCCTTATTTTTAAAAAAGGCGAAATTTTGCGCAAAGTTGATGAAAAAGACTTGCTTGATGAGTTAATGAAGGAAATTGATAAATTATAATGAATAGATTTGCAGACTATTTTTCAAATTATGTTAATGATGATACAATTACATATATAGGTAACGGTGATATTTTTTCTTTCACGGTTTCTCGCCAAAACAGAGAATTAACAGTCGGCGTTTCTTTTGAAAGCTTTGTTGATTACGCTGTTATTGACAATGCACAAAACCAAATTGCGCAGGCTATGGAACTTAAAAAAGTTCATTTAAAACCTCGCTTTCCCAAATCACAGTTTTCGCTTGACAGTATTGAAAGAATACTTGAATATGTAAGGCACGAAACTCCTGCGGCTAACGGATTTTTTGACGGGTGCGAAGCCGAGCTTGAGGATAGAACGCTTACCCTTTGCTTAAAAAAGGGCGGTAAAGATGTTCTTGAATCACAAAAGGTTGACCGTGCAATTTCAAGCAAAATATATGAACTTTTTGATTTGGATTTTGTAGTAAATTTACTCGAAGTGCAAACCTTTGATATTGAAAAGGCTGTTAAAAAAGCTGTTGAAGAAAAAAGAGCAGAGGAGCAGCATAAAAAAGAAGAGGAAGAAAAAAATGTTAACCACGAATTGTGGGACGAGCTTCCTGTTTTTAAAGATACACTTAAAAAGATTTACGGTAAATCAATCGGCGAAAAACCGAAAAATATAGCAGATGTATCAACGGAAGACGGTTATATTACCGTTTGGGGTGATGTGCTAAAAACAGAAGTTCGTGAAACTAAAAGAGGTACAAGCAAAATTTTTGATTTTGATATATCGGATTATACCTCGTCTATCACAGTTAAAATGTTTGATGATAAGCGTGTTATTGACCCGCTTGTTGATAAAATAAATGAAGCCGGTACGCTTGTGATTTCAGGCGGCTATCAATTTGATACTTTTTCAAATCAGTATGTTCTTCGCCCGTATGCTATTGCAAGTATTAAAAAGGCAGAAAAAACTGATGATGAGCCTGAAAAAAGAATCGAACTTCATATGCATACCTCGCTTTCTGAAATGGATGCAATTTCATCACCTACCGCGCTTGTAAACCAGGCTATTAAGTGGGGGCATGAAGCTGTGGCTATTACAGACCACGGTGTTGTGCAGGCTTTGCCGGAAGCGTATGCAGCATCAGGCAAGGGCAGTAAAATTAAACTTATTTTAGGTATGGAAGGTTATCTTGTTGATGATGAAAAATATCCTGATTTCATCAATATGAAAACTAACCAGTATGAGCGTTATCATATTATA
>CAVLCX010000228.1:0-3279 GCA_963661525.1 bacterium | reverse complement strand
GGGTACATACAGCTTAATACCGTCAAGCGAAGAAGAACGAGTTGCAGGTGAATATCTGCTTAAAGAAAAGTACGATTGTGTTGTAATTGTAATTGACTCCACATTACTGCAGCGAAACCTAATGCTGTTTTATCAAATATTAGAAATAACAAACAAAGTAGTAGTAATGCTGAATTTATGCGACGAAGCGAAAAAAAGAAACATAGAAATAGATAAAAATATTTTAAGCAATCTGCTTGGTGTACCCGTAATTAAAGCAACGGCAAGAAGCGGCAAAGGCATAAACGAACTGCTGGAAGAAATACATTTAATATCCACAAACGGCGAAGATTACTACTCAAAAAACGAATATGATTTAAGCAAAATAGATATTGAAAACCTTGCATATAAAGCCGAATTTGTAACAGATAAAGCAGTAACGCAAGCTCCGTCTAAAAAAGAAAAAAGAGATGAATTTATAGATAAAATAATACTTGGAAAATATACATCAATACCCGTAATGCTGATAATGTTCGGCATAATATTATGGATAACCATAAAAGGCTCAAATTACCCGAGTGAAATACTTTCATCTGCATTTTTTAACTTTGAAGAATTTTTGTCAGCCAAAATGAACGAACTCGGAGTTTCTCCGATAATAATCAGCCTGCTTATTGACGGAATGCTGAAAGTATTATTATGGGTTGTGGCGGTTATGCTTCCGCCTATGGCAATATTTTTCCCGCTGTTTGCAATATTGGAAGATTGGGGAATACTGCCTAGATTTGCGTTTAATCTTGACAGACCTTTTGAAAAATGCAATGCGTGTGGCAAGCAGGCTTTAACCACCTGTATGGGACTTGGGTGCAATGCAGTCGGTGTTACCGGTGCAAGAATAATTGATTCACCTCGTGAGCGTTCAATTGCAATTATTACAAATTCCCTAACCCCTTGCAACGGCAGATTTCCTTTTTTAATAGCGATAATATCAATATTCCTTGCTAAAAATTCGTTTTATGCAAGTTTAGTGCTTTTGCTATTTCTTGTGATTTCAATATTCGGCACAATGATATGTTCCAAAATTCTCAGCCTGACTGTATTAAAAGGAAAAAGCAGTTCACTTGTTTTTGAACTGCCTAAATATCGAGTACCGGATTTTAAAAATGTAATTTTAACAACTGTAAGAGAAAAAATACTGTTAGTCCTTTTTAGAGCGGTGGTTGTTGCACTGCCCGCAGGGTTAATGATATGGGCGCTTGCAAATATAAAAATTTACAATTCTTCCCTGCTGATTATTATAAGTAATAAACTAGAACCTGTCGGTAATTTAATCGGACTTGACGGTGTAATGCTGATGGCATTTATAATCGGACTTCCGGCAAATGAAATTGTATTGCCGATAGCATTGATGGCATATTTATCAACATCGGTAATAAGCGACTATTCATCAATTGAAAGTTTAAAAGAAATATTGATTACTAACGGATGGACTGTAAAAACTGCAATATGTGCCTGCATTTTCAGTATGTTTCATTTTCCGTGTGCAACAACACTTTTAACCATAATTAAAGAAACAAAAAGCATAAAATACACACTGCTTTCAATAATCACACCGCTTTTTGCAGGCTCAATCTTGTGCATTATAATAAACTTAATATTTTAAAAAAACAGCACCTAAAGGCAATTTATTGCCTTTAGGTGCATTCTTTATTTCTTATTCAAATTAACAGACTTTTTATAAACAAATATTGATATAATTGCAGTTAATAATTCAGCAACCCAAAATGCGTGCCAAACACCGACTGCGCCGAAAATTTTGCTTAAAACAAATGCCGCCGGAATTATTATAACTATATATCTGCAAAGCGAAATTACGAGTGACGGAAATCCCTTGCTAAGCCCTTCAAGCGCACCGCAAGAGGTTACAGATACGGCAGAAAATACAAAACCCGCACTTATAATTCTTAAAGCAGTTGCACCAAGCTTAACCGTTTCACTGTTTGATGTGAACATCGAAATTATATTTGACGGAACAGTTAAACAAATAAACATACCTATTGCCATAATAATCGCAATCATAATAAGCACATAGTTATAAATTTTGCGTACTCTTTTATATTCGCCTGCACCATAATTATAAGCAATAATAGGCCTCATTCCCTGAATTATACCGTTGGCGGTTAAATAAAGAAAAGTTTGAAGCTTATAATATACGCCGAGTACCAATACATACACCTGCGAAAAAGTTGCCAATATAGCATTTAACGAAGAAATAAGTATTGACGGAAGTGCCAGATTTAAAATTGCAGGAACGCCGATAGAATAAAGCTTTTTAACAATATATGATGTCAACTTAAAGTATTTTTTATTTACTCTTACACTGCCCGGTTTAGCAAAATAGTAAATTAAATATATCAAAAATGTAACACATTGCCCAAGTGCAGTTGCCAAAGCCGCACCTTTAATTCCCATTTTAGGAAAAAATGCAAGCCCAAAAATCATAACAGGGTCAAGGATAATATTTGTAATGCACCCAACCATTAAACCTATCATTGTAATTTTCATATTTCCCTCTGCCTGAAAAAGCTTTTCAAAAAAGAGATTAAGGCTGTTAATCACTGTAAAAAGAAAAACAATATTACAATATTGAACACCAAGGGAAATAACATTCCCGTCTTTTGTAAATGCCGAAAGAAAAGGTTTCATAATAAAAATGCAAGTAGCAGTTAATACCACACCGTGTATAATTGAAAGAAGAAAACCTTGAGTTGCGGCACTTTCAGCTTTATTTTTATCCCCTGCGCCGAGATAAAAAGCAATTACAGCATTTATACCTACACCGAAACCGATAGCAACAGCGTTAATAAAATTTTGAACAGGATATACAAGCGAAAGTGAAGTCATTGCGTCTTCACTTATTTTCGCCACAAAATAACTGTCAACAATATTATAAAGTGAATTAACACACATTGATATTATCATAGGCAGTGCCATAGATATAATAAGAGGAAAAACCGGCTTTTCCTTCATAAAAGTATCGTTTTTCATAAATTCTCCTTTATTTAGGCATAAAATAAGCCACGCAGTCAAAAAGACTGCATGGCGAAAAGATGACATAGGTCCGGAAAAATCCACACTTGTTTTCGTGAAGATATTATATCATACCAATTATTAAAGTCAATAGGATTAACTATTTTCTTTTTTCTCCATCTGCTTATGAGGCAACCATTTGCCGAATTTTGTGTACAAAATCATTAAAATCGCACCGACAAGCCAAGAAATAGGATATAGAATAAATAC
>CAVLCX010000227.1:0-3304 GCA_963661525.1 bacterium | reverse complement strand
TTTATAATAATTATAATATATTTACAGTTTATATATAAAAAATATAGTGACAATCAGCCTTTTTAATGTTATAATAAGCTGACTAAAAACTTTGATTTAATATTATTTTTGGAGCAGATAAAGATATGGAAATTAGTGAAGTTTTCAAAATTGCTGAAAAACAGCTTAATCAAACAAATACCGAACTTGAATTTAAAAAAGTAAACGAAGATGAAAAGAGCATTACTTTTGCCAGCAAAAAAGGTGCTTACAGAATTGCTTATGATATGCAGGCAAGCACAATGGCATTTGAATGCTGCTATGATTACAAGGCAGACGAGCCGCAGTTTGAAACAATTTCACGCTCGCTTTACGATGCCGAAACTTATAATGAAAGAGATGCAAAAAGCCTCGGCAATGAAATAAACGATGAAATATCAGGTATTTTCAAAGCAAGAAAACAAGTAAATCTTGATAAGGTAAAGATGCCGAAAGCGGTATCAAGAACCAAGGCTAAAAACGGAATTATCAGCTACGATTGCGACTCACTTGCAAACCGTTTCGGCACACTCTACCCTGAATATAAGGATGAAATCAAGAAAAACATTATTGCTTACGGCGGATTTTTACCTGAAACATTTTTTACGCAAGTCGGAACTGCAAAGGTGCTTGATGTAATCAAAAACGGAAACACAGCAGAGCAGAAAAAGCTTTTCAAAATGCTTAACGAAGTTTACGAAGACGGTACAAACGAAGTGCAGGATGTTATCGGCGTAACAATTTTGGGCGCAATGCAAAATGACAAGGATATGATGGCAGTTGCAGATAAGTATATGTCTGATTATATGTCAGGCCCTGTTCACGAAATTAACAAGCTTACTGCCAAGAAAAACAGCAGACTTATGAAAAAGCTTAAAAACCCGCCTGCATACAAGCCTAAAAAGAAGAAAAATAACTTTATGCAAAATGCTCTTCAGGCGCAGGATATTAACAGATAACAGGCTATAATATGACAAAAAATGAAAAAAGATTAGTTTTAAACGGAATTTTTCTTCCCGTAGTTCTTGCAATAATACTTTCCGTTTTATTTGTGGGAAGTGTTGATACACTTGAATCAAACAGCACTTTTATAAACGCAAGCGTTCAAACTGATGAAATCAAAAAAGTCACTTCGCTTGATATTAAGGAAGAAAACGGAATAATTGCAAAATCATCATTTCAAAATCTTGAAGCCAATTCAATAATCGGCAATGTGAATTTTGAAGATGAAAGCCTGCCGCTTATTTATAATGCAAGCGCAGTAAATGCGAACGATAAATTCAACATTGATTTAAACAGCACTTTGCCGGGCGAAATAGGAGCTTGCTTTGCGCAGGTTTATAAAAACAACAGTTCCAAAATCAAGCTTGCTTCAAAAGGTGATTTGATAAATATCGACACCTTTTATTCATCATACGAATATGAAGTAACAAAAACGCTTACGGTTAAAAACGATTATGAACTTAAAAAAGTCGGTGCAGGGCTTTCAAGGGCGTTGGTGCTTTATACCGATAACAGCGTGGGCGCAGGAATATCAAATGAATATTATGTTTGTGTTGCAGTTATGAAAACCGGCACAAAGGTAAACGCATAGGAGGGGCATATGACACTTTCAAAATCGCGAAAAGCTATGTGCTTTATCCTAACCGTGCTTTTTTCTATCGGCTCTATTCTGTTTTTCGGCACGCTCATTGCCAGAGCCACCGTTTTAAATGAGGGATATATGAACCGTATTTTTGAATACAGCAAGGTAAATGAGCAATGCGAAAAGGCGTTTGAAGACAGGGTTTCCGTGTTGGAAGCGCAAAGCACAATTCCGGCAAGAGTGTTTGACACCGTGTTTAAAGCAAACAATACCGCCGCATCAAATGTAATAGGCAAATTATATTCAAATCAAAATCCCACATTATACTCCAACAATCAAATTGAGCAGTTTGAATCGCTTTGCAAAGAGTATCTTGAGGGAAACAATATGCAATATGACAGCGAACTTATACATAACACTGCCATAAAAGCTACCGAAGCATATAACGATTGCTTTGGTTTTAACAACGCCGATTCCCTTGTAAGCTACATCGGCACTTTAAGCAGTAATTCATCCCGCCTTATATCAATAGGAATGTTGCTTATGGCTGTGCCTATTATTATGCTTCTTGTTTTATACAGGCGTTCGCGCGAAATAATGTTTAACATTTTTGCTTCGCTCACCACTTCGGGTATGATATTCACGGTATCTTCCGTTTTGTGCCTGATACTTAAAACAGCGCAGGGGCTTGATATATCACCGCAGGTATATTCGCAGGCTTTCGGCAGTGCGGTAAAAGGCACTTGCATTATCAGTATTATATTCGGCCTTTTACTTACGGGTATATCAATTTTTATAAATGTTAAAATAACAAAATCACTTGATTCTAAAAGATAATAACAAGTAAGTTAAAACCGGTAAGCTTATTGCTTACCGGTTTATTTTATGCTTACATATATAATAGTTTTAAATAATATATTATATATTATAATATATAATAAAGAAATATGTCGAAAACAGGCAGATTTCAGGCTGTTTATCGAACAAATATACTGTTTTTTAACTTGAAATAATTGTTGTTTTGACTAACTGTTAGGTTATCGTACAATATCTATATAAAGGGTAGCGCTTTTCATATTTAGAATTTTTATACAATATATTGAGTTATTAAAAATCAGTAAAATAAAATGTTACAAATTGTAAGAATTTAAAGTGGCATTTCTAACGATTTTACAAAAATATACTTTTTCACACTAAATCACTAAAGAGTATGACCACAAGATATAGTGTAACCGTTTTGTAACCATACCACAATGTTAAAAATGTTTGTGCATATTATACAAAATCTTATCTTCGGAAATATTGACACATTATGCATTTGTCACTATAATGGCAATCGCTCGAGGAAATAATAACGGTGAAGCAGAAAAAACAACTCTGCTCGATACGAAATTTTTATGTAGCTACATTCGTGTCGGTATTAGGAACAATGTTTCAAAGCGAAACCCTAATATTTCTATCACAAAAGGAGATTAAGATGACTAACCAATCAACAACCGGCGACATACGCGGCGTAAGCCACAAAGTCGTAACGGCAGTAATTGCGTTTGTGTTAGCAATAATCATTTTTGCATCAACTGCATTTGCACAGATAGTATCAAACTACACTGTTGAAATTAAAGTTGATAACAACACTTATACAATTACGACAAACGAAACGGAACCTATCGAAATCCTGTCGCAAGCAAACATTACATTGAA
>CAVLCX010000226.1:0-3322 GCA_963661525.1 bacterium | reverse complement strand
CGACGGCGTTCAGGAAGTTCTTGCAACAGCAGGTAACAACCACCTTGGCGGTGATGACTTTGATAAGAAAGTTATGGACTACATTGTAGCTCAATTTAAAAATGAAACAGGTATTGACCTTTCAAACGATAAAATGGCTATGCAGAGAGTTAAGGAAGCTGCCGAAAAAGCAAAGATTGACCTTTCCGGTATGACAACAGCCCAGATTTCACTTCCTTTCATCACAGCAGATGCAACAGGCCCTAAGCACCTTGAAACAACTCTTACAAGAGCTAAATTCAATGAAATGACAGCAGACCTTGTTGAAGCAACAATGGGTCCTGTTCGCCAGGCAATGCAGGATTCAGGCCTTTCAATGAACGATATTGACAAGATTTTGCTTGTCGGCGGTTCAACAAGAATTCCTGCCGTACAGGAAGCTATCCAAAAATTCAGCGGTAAAGAGCCATTCAAGGGTATCAACCCTGATGAATGTGTTGCTATGGGTGCTGCCCTTCAGGGCGGCGTACTCGGCGGCGATGTTAAGGGACTTCTTCTTCTTGATGTCACCCCGCTTTCACTCGGTATCGAAACCATGGGCGGCGTAAACACAGTAATTATTGAGAGAAATACTACTATCCCAACAAAGAAGAGCCAGATTTTCTCAACTGCCGCAGATAACCAAACTTCTGTTGAAGTTCATGTACTTCAGGGTGAAAGAGAATTTGCTAAAGATAATAAAACTCTCGGTATGTTCCACCTTGACGGCATTCTTCCTGCAAGAAGAGGGGTGCCTCAAATCGAAGTAACATTTGATATTGATGCCAACGGTATCGTTCATGTTTCAGCTAAAGACCTCGGCACAGGCAAGCAACAGGAAATTTCTATCACTGCTTCATCTAATATGAGCAAGGAAGATGTTGACAAGGCTGTTAAGGAAGCAGAGCAATTTGCTGAAGAAGATAAGAAGAAGAGAGAATCAGTTGACCTTCGTAACAACGCTGACCAAATGGTTTACCAAACCGAAAAGCTTATCAGCGAAGACGGTGATAAATTCTCGGCAGATGATAAATCAGCACTTCAAACAAAGGTTGATGCATTGAAAGAAGCACTTAAGGGTGATAATGAAGATGCAATCAAATCAGCACAGGAAGACCTTCAAAACAAGTTTTATGAAGTTTCACAAAAGCTTTATGAAGCTGCACAGCAAGCACAGGGCGGCGCACAGGCAGGCCCACAGGGTGCAGGATATGACCCAAATGCGCAGGCACAAGGCGGCGGTCAGGAATATACTGACGCTGACTATACCGAAGTTGATGACAACTAAACCTTGACATCATAATAAATTATTATATAATACCAAAGAGGCTGTCTTATATTAGACAGCTCTCTTTTGGTAAATGAACATAAAAGAAAGGGTTAAAGTATATGCCTGAAGATAAAAGAGATTATTACGAAGTGCTTGGCGTAAGCAAGAACGCAAGTGACGACGAAATCAAAAAAGCATACAGAAAAACGGCAAAGAAATACCACCCTGACTTAAACCCGGATAATCCTGAGGCTGAAGCCAAGTTTAAAGAATGTAACGAAGCTTACGAAGTTCTTTCAGACCCACAAAAAAAAGCGCGATACGACCAATTCGGCTTTGCCGGTGTTGACCCTAACTACGGTGCAGGCCAAGGCGGCTTCGGAGGTGGATTTGGCGGCGGCTTCGACGGCGATATTGATTTAGGTGATATTTTTTCATCATTCTTCGGCGGCGGATTTGGCGGCAGCTCGCGAAATCCTAATGCCCCGTCAAGAGGTCGTGACATACAGGCATCAGTCACTCTTACATTTGAAGAAGCTGCAAAAGGCTGCAAAAAGACTATTGAAGTCATGCGTGTTATGGATTGCAGTGAATGCGGCGGCACAGGTGCGGCAAAAGGCACAAGCCCTACCGTATGCCCTGAATGTCACGGTTCAGGTGTGCAAACAGTTTCACAGCGTACACCTCTTGGTGTAATGAGTACACAGCGTACTTGCTCACGCTGCGGCGGTACAGGTAAAATAATCAACACGCCTTGCCAAAAATGTAACGGAAAGGGTAAAGTCAGAACAAGAAAGAAAATTGAAGTTAATATACCTGCCGGTATTGATAATAACCAAATAGTTAATGTGCGCGGCTTTGGTAACGCAGGTTCTAATGGCGGTCCGTCAGGTGACCTTAAAGTTATCATCAGCATTAAAAAGCACGCATATTTCAAGCGTGACGGCTATGATGTATGGTTTGATAAGCACATTTCCATTGTTGAAGCAACACTTGGTGCAGAGGTTGAAATACCTACTCTTGAAGGAAATGTTAAATTAAACATTCCTGCCGGTACACAACCGGGCGAAGTCTTTACACTTAAAGGCAATAAAGGTATCACTCGCTTAAACGGTATGGGCAAGGGTGATGAACATGTAAGGATAATTGTTGATATTCCTAAAAATGTTACATCCGAGCAAAAGCAACTATTAAAAGAATTTGACAAAACCTATGTTCCGCCGAAAAACAGCGGAAAAGAAGGCTTTTTTGATAAATTTAAAAAGAAATAGAAGCAGAAACCGAGATTGAATAATCTCGGTTTTTTGTTGACAAATTATGATTATTGTGCTAATCTAATTATAGTTAGTTAATGCTAACCTGCGGGGGGGTGTATTTATATGATTAAAACTACAATAGGAATAGACGGTATGATGTGTCCAATGTGCGAATCACACATCAATGATGTAATAAGGCGCGAATTTAAAGTTAAAAAAGTAAGTTCATCACACACAAAAGGAATTGCCGAAATTATAAGCGAAGATGAAATAGATGAAGAAAAAATAAAAAAAGCAATCGGCGATACCGGCTATGATGTTACAAGCTTTAAATCAGAGCCTTATGAAAAAAAGAAAGGTATTTTCTCTTTCCTTTCAAAATGATAAGATAAAAAAGAAGTTCAGTCAAAAGGCTGAACTTCTTTTTATGTAGCTTCTATTTGAGTAATATTAAATTCTTTGCCTGAAATTATTGTGTAACTGCTTTTTTTGCAAGCGGGGCATATTCGGCTGCATTTCATCATTTCAAACTCGTTGCCGCATTCACATCTCGCAAAAGCAGGCAAAATATCAAGCCGAAGTTCCGTATTTTCATACTTTCCGCCAAGCCTTGCCGCCTTCCAGCATTCCCTGAAATAATCAGGCAAAATGCCGCAAAGCTCCCCCGCTTCAATACTTACACTTTTTATCACTTTTAAATCTTTTTCCTCGCTTATTTCATCAAGCAATTCAAAAATTTCTATAACAATTCCAAGCTCATGCATTATTATTCATTCCA
>CAVLCX010000225.1:0-3322 GCA_963661525.1 bacterium | reverse complement strand
AAAGTGAGATAAATTTTGTATTTTGCGAGTGGGAGCTGTTTTATTCTCACTCGCTACGAAACAGTACACTGTACTGTTTCTGCCAAATTCATAAACGAATTTGGAGCCTCGTGTCTCTTGTGCTTTGCACAATTCACTCCCCCGAGCAAAAGACAAAAAGCGCCAAAAGTGGCTTGAACATTATGTTCAAGCCACTTTTCTATCAAATGCTATTTTTTGATTTTGCTTCTGAAAAGTAAACCTCGCCGTACGATAAAACTTTATAATAATCGTAAAACAGCGCGCTTTAGCCACTTTTTAACTTAACTTTGCTTTACCGGTGCAAAGTTCGTAGTAACGCCCTTTCAATGCCATAAGCGCATTATGGTCACCGCGTTCAATAATTTCACCGTGTTCCAAAACCATAATCGCATTTGAATTGCGAACAGTTGAAAGCCTATGGGCAATAACAAATACGGTTCTGCCAATCATAAGCCTATCCATACCATGCTCAATATGAAGTTCTGTACGAGTATCAATTGAAGATGTAGCTTCATCAAGAATCATTACAGGCGGGTCGGCAACAGCCGCACGGGCAATTGCAAGAAGCTGCCTTTGGCCCTGGCTGAGATTTCCGCCGTCACCGGTGATAACCGTGTTATATCCGTCAGGAAGCCTGCGAATGAACGAGTGGGCAGAAGCGAGTTTAGAAGCTTCGATACATTCTTCATCCGTTGCATCAAGCCTGCCGTAGCGGATATTATCCATAATTGTGCCTGTAAACATATGAGTATCCTGCAATACTATTGCAAGGCTCTTTCTCAAATCATCTTTTTTAATACGCTTAATGTCGATTGAATCATAAGTGATTGAGCCTTCCTGAATATCATAAAAGCGATTGATAAGATTAGTAATAGTAGTTTTGCCTGCACCGGTTGAACCTACAAATGCGATTTTCTGCCCCGGTTTTGCATAAAGGTTAATATCCTTTAACACCTGCTTTTCAGGAACATAGCTGAAATCAACATCTGTGAAAACAACTTTGCCCTCAACAGGAATTTTCTTATCCCCGTCAATCCAAAACCACTTTTTACCGTCTTGTGTTTTTTCTTCACTTAATGTTACTGTTCCCTCATCAATTTCCGAATCCATATCCATAATTTCAAACACACGCTCAGCACCTGCAAGAGCAGAAAATACTGTATTCATTTGGTTTGAAATTTGGTTAATCGGCTGGGTAAATTGCTTTGAATAACTGAGGAAAGTAAAGTATGTGCCTATATCAAGACTGCCGGTTAATG
This sequence comes from bacterium, assembly GCA_963661525.1. Classification (GTDB taxonomy): domain Bacteria; phylum Bacillota; class Clostridia; order Oscillospirales; family Acutalibacteraceae; genus Eubacterium_R. The sequence goes on along the minus strand of CAVLCX010000225.1, from coordinate 2,042 downwards.
CCAATAAACCGCCTACAAGCGCGATTGTTGCATAGCTTGCGTTGTTAACACCGGTTGAGCAAGGGCCCATTATACCCGAATAAAAGTTAGCATTTGTAGCTGCTTTTCTGAAGTTTTCATTAGTTTCTTCAAATTCATCAACAGCCTGCTGTTCGTGATTGAAAACTTTAATTACTTTCATTCCCTCAACAGTTTCTTCAATATTACCGTTCATAACACCTAGGTTTTTTTGCTGCTGCCTGAAATATTTTCTTGACTGCTTGCCTATTCTTGAAACAATTACAAGCATAATAACAAGAAAAATAAGAGCAAAAGCAAAAAGAGTCGGGCTTAAAACTATCATCATCACAACTATACCGACAAATGTAAATACCGAAGAAACAAGCTGAACCATTGACTGTTCAAGCATCATTTGAACATTATCAACATCATTTGTAAATCGGCTCATAATTTCGCCGTGAGTTTGCGAATCAAAATATTTAAGCGGTAAAGTCTGCATATGGTCAAAAAGGTCTTTACGAATAATATTCGTGGTTTTATATGCAATATTTACCATTATTTTACTTTGTGCAAATGAAAAAATCGACGCACCTACATAAAGCAAGGTTAAAACAACAAGATTTTTAACAAGTGTTTTAATACCCTCATCCATAAAAGTACCTGCTTTTATGGACGCCGCAATATCATTAAGTATCGGCTTTAAGCAGTAAGACGCTGCAAGGTTGCACACCGTACTTAATACAAGCATTAAAAATACAAGAATTAAGAAGAGCTTGTTTTTGCCCATATATTTAAGAATTCTTGTAAATGTCTTTTTGGCATTTTTGGGCTTTTTGAAATCATTTTTTCTGCCCGGTGGTCCCATTGGTGGCATTATTCAAGCACTCCTTTCTGCTGTGTATTATAAATTTCCTGATAAATTTCATTGGTTTTCATAAGCTCTTCGTGGTTGCCTATGCCCTTAATTTCACCGTCATCTACTACAAGAATTTCATCTGCATCTTTAACAGAAGATATACGCTGTGCAATAATAAATACGGTTGTATCCTTAAGATCACTGTAAAAGCTTTCACGAATTTTTGCTTCTGTTGCGGTATCAACCGCACTTGTTGAATCATCAAGAATGAGGATTTTAGGTTTTTTTATCATTGCACGGGCAATACAAAGCCTTTGCTTCTGACCGCCCGAAAGATTAAGACCGCCCTGTGAAAGATATGTGTTATATCCGTCAGGCTGTTCGTTAACAAACGCATCTGCCTGCGATGCCTTGCACGCTGCAACAATTTCTTCGTGTGTTGCGTCTTTTTTACCCCAGCGTATATTTTCTTCAATTGTACCGCTGAAAAGTACATTTTTTTGAAGTACGACACCTATCATTTCACGAAGTGCTTTAAGGTCATACTCCCTTACATCAACACCGTCAATAAGCACGCTGCCGCCTGTAACATCATAAAGGCGCGGAATAAGGTTTACAAGGCTTGATTTGCCACATCCCGTACCGCCAACAATACCGATAATTTGGCCGGCTTTTGCTTTAAATGAAATATTTTCAAGAATATTATCACCCTTTGATTCAGGGTCATATTTAAAGTTTACATTTCTGAATTCAACTTCGCCTTTAGGCTCGGTAGGAATAAAAGGATTTTCAGGGTTAACAATATCAATTTCGGTATCAAGAACTTCAACAACACGCTCACCGCAAGCTTTACCTCTTGCAAGCTGAAGAAGCATCATTGAAATCATAACAAGGTTCATAAGAATTTGAATAACATAAGATGCAAATACTGAAATTTGACCTACCTGCATAACACCCTCATTGGCTGAAAGTGCGCCCTTGTAATATGTGAACACAATTACAGCGTTAAAAAGGAGCATCATAACAGGCATTACTGTTACGATAAGGCCGGATGCCATAGCACCCTGCTTTGCAAGTTCATCCGAAGCACTATGGAATTTATCTTTTTCATGTTCTTCACGAACAAAGGCTTTAACCACACGCATACCGATAAGGTTTTCCTGTACAACACGGTTAACATTATCAA
>CAVLCX010000224.1:2420-3393 GCA_963661525.1 bacterium | reverse complement strand
CCATTGAAAGCATTTATTGCAATGATAAAAGAATAAACAGCAACACGGATTATGTATCATCTGCATATAATGATTCAACTGCTAATATCTATTGCTCTATGGAAGAATCGATGATAGATCAAGCAAATTCGCCTTATTTTGAGGCAAATGATGACTTTCTTACCGAAAAGGAAATGGAAAGTATCACAAAAAATGCTTCGGACAGTGAGTATGCGGGTCAGTTTAAAGACCAATATAACGCGGTAATCGATTTGTCCGTGCTTCAAAAATGCGTTGGCGTGTCAGACGGTGATATCAATCAGTATTATGCCCACAACGACGAGGAAAGTATGTATAAATACACTTTCAATTGCCAAGTTGATAATCCTATCAATCTCAGAGATGCCGATTATGACGAGGTTGAGGTGTTTTATCTTGAAATCAGTTATATTGACCAAAACGGTTACGGCAGCAATAAAACCTATAAACTCGATATGGCATACAGCGACAGCTTAAAAAGAAATCTGAATCAAAAATATTTGGAGTGCTTCCAAAGGTATGATGATAACGGTTATCAAACAAGCTTTTCAGTTTGGGTGCCTGGCATTATTACCAAGGTTGATGTTAAGCTGAATATGAGCGGTGAAAAGCTTGTGGTTTATTTTGATAAAATTATGCTTAATTCTGTTGCTGTGAACACCACAAGGGATTATGTGTCTTCCACATATTACGATTCCAAGGCAACTATAAAATGCAGTGTACCGCAGTCTCAAATTGTTCTGGGCGACGGCGCATTGCCGAGCACTTATACAACGGATTTTGTAGATCAGTACGGTGCAATAGTGTCTGAAAAGTTGTTTGACAACGCAAAGGAAAATCAAAGAAGATATATTTATCATAAGTAATATATCCACATAACAAAAAAACGGCTATGAAATATTAGATTTCATAGCCGTTTTTTGTTGTTAAAATCAAGTAAATTAAGTCGTTGTTG
>CAVLCX010000224.1:0-2410 GCA_963661525.1 bacterium | reverse complement strand
CGAAAGGTGAATTGTCGCCTGCATTTGCGAACACCAAGTGGGACCATGTATATGCTTGCTTCGCTTTTTTTTGCAATGTTTGTTTCGGTCATTTCGGCGCACGAAGCAGGCGAGGAATCACCGTTACCCGTTGCGGCGGCTTCGACATTTGCGATGCGTTTTCTTTTTCTGTATGATGAAAATGATTTTAAAACAAAGAGATTTAAAATAAGATAAACAATTATAGGCAACATATATCCTATATTGTTTGCAACACCCGAATCTGCCTCAACAAGCAGATTGAATACCGAATGGAACACGACTGCCAAATTAAATGTGCAGAGTGTGCCGCAATAATAAAGCTTTTTATTGGTGTAAATATAAGGAATAAAGTTTGCAATCAAGCATGTGCATATGCTGTGCATAACGCCCGTGCTGAATCCCCTGATTATTGCAAACAGCATATTTACAGTGTTTATATGTCGAATTAAAATAATCACATTTTCAAGCATTGCAAAGCCAACGCCGATTGCAAATGCAATGGTAACTATTGAAATTCTGTTTTCTTTTGTGATTGCCTTTTTTTTGTCCATAAAAACAACGGCGTAATATGAAACAGGCAAAATTTTAACTATTTCTTCCGTAATTGGTGTAACATTTGTAGTGAAATAAAGGGTCGTGCTTTTGGTGAGCCGCAGCAAAAGACCGTTTACCTCACTTACGAATAAGCAGCAAAACATACCCATCAGCAGCGCCAAAACAACCTTGCGCGATTTTCGCTCAATCGGAAGCAGCATAAGCCCAACCGGCACGGCAATGCAAACGAATAATATATAACTCATTGATTCCATTTTTTTACCCCCTTATATAGGATAGGTAGGAACAGAACATATAAAATACCAATCAAAATTTCGGCAACGATTGTTAGATTTTCAAGGCTGTAGCAATACAGTCCCACCTCTGAGAGAATAAGAATTTCCAACAAAATGCATATTAGGTTGAATTTGCGTATTGAATCAACTATGCCGTCTTTAATGTCAAAAATAATCAAGTGTTTCAGGTTAAAATATCCTGCTGCGCCTGCAAGCAGAGAAAGCAGGATGTAAATAATACGAATGGAAAGGGAAGCGTGGTTGGAAAACAATGCAATAAGCGCGATAACAAGTTCTGCGGTTGGCAAAATAACAGGTATGAGCCTGTATTTCGTAAATCTTTTTTTCTTTGAATCCACAAGGCTGTCTATTGCGCCAACATTAACAAAGAAAATAAACATAAAAAATGTGCCGAAGCCCAAAAAGCCGATGTTGAATATTGTTTTCGGCTCATCGCCGTAGCAAAGCAATGCCACGGTGTAAAATGCGCGAGTGAAAACCTGGCTTGCAATTGCAAAAACCAGCAGTTTAAAATACAGCGGCGGAGTTTTTTTGTATTTCAGCAAAATGGAGATACCATAGCCGCAACCGATGCATGCACAAACAAGCGAATAAATATTTAGCGCTAACATTATTTTTCCTCCTGTGCCTGTTGCAATACTTAAATGATTTTAATCAAAGAATATTATATTAAGAAAACGCCCAAAAGTCAATAATAATACGCAAATTGAGGCAGCTGTAAAAACAAAATTTGCGATTGCGGAATTTTATCATCATCAGTAATCGGATGAATTATTTTGCAAGGAACGTTTGCCGCAACAACTCCGGCGCAAATGCCGTTTATGTCAATTTTGACCCGTGCAATTTAGAAAGATACGGCGAAACTGTCAGCACGTATGTATCTCAGGCGAAACTAATATATGATTTAGGTGTTGCTAAACCTGATATGCTATTTTCTGAATTCGCAAAGAAAAATCCTGTTTTCAATTCATCTATAAAGCTTCTTGGTGACAGCGCAATTAACATTTACCGCGCAGGGCAAACAGATACTTTAAATTATGATAAGTATGTTGAAAGTTTGAGAGATGATAAAAAATCACCTGCAAAAGCCGAAAGGCACATTGAAGGTGAATACAAAAATATATCAAACAGCGACAGCACTATTGATGATGTATTTATAAAAGTTGCAAAGAAAACAAGAGTTGATATTGAGCGACATTCAGACGGCCAAAAAGCCGGAAACGGTCAGTTTATACCGTCACTTGCTAAAATTATTATAAATGCAGACGGAAGCGGCGAATATAATGCGCTTATTCACGAACTCGGCGAATTTGGACTTGCTTATAACAAAAAAGAGTATAAAAAAATTCAAAGTGCAATTCGTGATTGGTATGTTGATTTTAAGGGTGCTGAAAATTATAATGCGCTTGTTGATGCATATGTTGATACATATTCAAAGGCAGAGGGTACAAAAACACGAGCAGAAGCATTAGATGAATTGACTAATGACGCTGTATCAGGCCTTTTTTCAACTGATGAAGGAATAGAAGATTTCGCAA
>CAVLCX010000223.1:0-3410 GCA_963661525.1 bacterium | reverse complement strand
CTCGGTTTTGTATCGGCTGTCAGTGCGGCGGAAGATTTGCAGGAAACAAGAAAGCTAATAGGCGTTCTTACTTCTTTCGGCTCTGCTATCGGGCTTGGTGTTGTCGGCCTTTTGGCATTTACCGGCGGTATTGACCAGCTTGATGCAATTAAGGTTGCGCTTTTCCAAGCGGCTTGGTGTATTTTTGTAAATCTGCTTGCTAAAATTAAAAGTATGTTTATATAATTAAAGACTTTATCAAACACAAAGTTTTGATAAAGTCTTTTTCTTTGCCGTCTTGTTTTTACATAATTCGCAATTTGCTTTTACTATAATGCATTTGGGATGTGTAAAAATGACTGTTAAAGATAAAATCAAAATACCTAAAAAAGATTTAAAAAATATTGTAATGTACGGCAAGCGGGTACTGTGGGGACTTGTTGCCTTTCTTCTTTGCTTTTCAAGTGTAGTGGGAGGCTGTTGCCCGTTTGCCGTTGCGTTAATTGCAGTATCAGGCAGAAAAAACTTTTTGTTTGCTACAATAGGTTCTGCGCTAGGATATATTGTATTTTGCTCGCCTGAAAATGCAATCAGGTATGTAAGCGCAGTAGTTATATGCACACTCGGTACATTTGCATTGATATTTTTTAAGGTTAAAAGAGATACATATATTTCGATGCTTATCGCCGGTCTTTCTGTATTTTCAACCGGATTGGTTATGAATGTTAAAGCCGGGGCAACGCTCGGCGAATATGCGTTGACTTTCGGCGAATCGGTGCTTGCTTTGGGCAGTGCATTTTTCTTTAACCGTGCTGTTAATTGCAGTTTAAAAAGGCTTAAATTAAAAGCTTTGCCTGTTACCGACCTTACCTGTATTTTGGTGTCGGCTTCTATTGTGCTTTCGGGCCTTTCTTTTATTGAAATCAAGGGTGTTTCGTTTGCACGAATAATTGCCGCTTTACTGATTTTAACCACTGTTCGTTTCGGCAGTCAGCGTTTTGGTTTAATTGTATCTCTTTGCCTGGGTTTTGCACTCGGTATTACAAAGGAAAACGGACTTTTTTTGCTTGGCGCATATGCTTTTTCATCACTTTTGTGCAGTTTGTTTACTTCTTTTTCAAGCCTTGCTATCGCAGTAAGCTATGCGCTTTCAATGTCATTTTTTGCCGTAGCCGCAAATTTGGGCGCTTTTTCTTTTTGCACAGTGCTTGAAAGTGTTATTGCAGGGGCTATTTTATGCGTACTTCCGGAAAAACTGACATTGAAATTATCTGATTTGTGGGAAAGCGGAGCGGATATTGCACCCGAGGGAAGTTTAAGGCAAAGCCTTGTTGTAAGATTGCGCTTTGCATCAAGTGCGCTTGCACAGGTGAGCGAAAGCGTCAGAGATGTGCGTGAAAAAATCAATTCACTTTCGGCGGTTGACCCTAATGAAAGTGAAATCAGAATGGTTGCGTCAGACCAATTTTTTTCTATTTCCGATATGCTTGCAGATTTGGCATTTGAGTTTGATGAGGCAGAAAGCTTTGATTTTAAATCGGCAGGCAGAATAAGAAGAATGCTTGGCGAATATGATATTTTTCCTGAAAATATATCTGCGATTATTGATAAATATGACAGAATGCGAATTGAAATTCTTGCGCCCAATGATACCAAAGGGCTTGATAATTTACGCCTTACAAATGAAATAAGCAAAATTTGCAAGCGTGAATTTGAGCGTGGCAAAATAAATGTAAGTACAGCCGGAACTATGCTTTCGTTTATGGAAAAGCCTAATTTTAAAATGAGTATCGGCTTTGCTCAATATTCGGCAGAGGGAAACCTGTGCGGAGATACGATTAAAACAATTAACGACTCAAGGGGACATATGATTTTTATTATAAGCGACGGAATGGGCAAGGGAAGCCGAGCCGCTTTGGACGGTGCAATGGGTGCAGGCCTGTTATCAAAGCTTCTGTCAGCCGGGTTTGGATTTGATTCATCGCTCAAAGTTGTAAACAGTGCGCTTCTTGTAAAAAGTCACGAGGAAAGCTTGGCAACGCTTGATTGTATAAGGGTGGATTTATTCAGCGGTAAATGTGAGTTTTATAAAGCGGGTGCGCCGAAATCGTATGTTGTAAAAGAAAACAGTTTGACAAAGTGCGAGCTTACTTCTATGCCGGCAGGAATTTTGCGCGGTGTGGAATTTGCCAAAAGAACTACGGTTCTGAATACCGATGATGAAATAATTATGATGAGTGACGGAATAACAGATGTGGGTGATGATTGGCTTGAAGAATTTTTGAAGCTTGAAACATCGTTTGACCCAAATGAAAAAGCAAAGGCAATTTTGCGCCTTGCGCTTGAAAACAGCGATAAAAAGCACCGTGATGATATGTCTGTAATAGTAGCAAAAATGATTGAAAAGTAAAGCAAAATTGCTTTACTGCCGTATTTTTTGACTGTAAAAAAATGCTTGACTTTTTATTATAATATGTTATTATATAGACAGTAAGTTTATTGATTCTCATGAGAGTGGACCTAAGAGGCCCGCTCTCTTATTATTGTAAGGAGGTTTTTTCTTGGCAGGAAAAGGAAATACTGTATCTAGGGTAACAGAAATTATTACCCCTTACGCAGAAGAACTCGGCCTTGATATTTGGGATGTCCGCTTTGCTAAAGAGGGTACGGATTGGTATCTTCGTATTTTTATTGATAAAGAGGGCGGAATTTCAATTGATGACTGCGTTAATTTAACCCACGCAGTTACAAAGCCACTTGATGAAGCAGACCCGATTTCACAAAGCTATACTCTTGAAGTCAGCTCGCCGGGGGTTGAAAGGGAGCTGACAGCCGATAAGCATTTTGAAAAGTATATCGGTGCTGATGTTATGGTTCGCCTCATCCGCCCTGTAAATAATGTGAGGGATTTTGCAGGTAAGCTTGTTTCTTATAACGGCGGTGAAATCACAATTTTACTTGCAGACGGTGAGGAACTTAAGGTAAATAAAAAAGATACATCATATGTAAAACTTGATGACTTTGATATTAAAGATTTTGAAAAAGAAATGAACTAATCGAAAGGATGATAGGAAAATGAGTAAAGAATTTTTTGACGCAGTAAAAGCGATTGAATCTGAAAAAGGTATTCCTGCCGAATATCTTTATGAAAAAATTTCAGCCGCAATTATTGTAGCTGCAAAGCACGATTATAACGGTAAGGATATTGTTCATTGTGACATTGACCCTGATAAGCAAAAAATCAAGGTTTATGTAAGAAAAAATGTAGTTGATGAAATTGAAGATGAAGATACAGACCTTACACTTGAGCAGGCACAGATATTAAGAAAAAGTGCCAAAGTCGGCGGTACAATTGATATTCCGCTTAAAACAAAGAATTTCGGCAGAATCGTAGCTCAAACAGCAAAGCATGTTATCCGCCAGGGTATCCG
>CAVLCX010000222.1:2168-3441 GCA_963661525.1 bacterium | reverse complement strand
GGATATTATGTTGAGGGCGATAAGGTTGAAATCAGTGCCGCTATTCCAAAAGAGGGTTATATGTTCTCTCATTGGGAAAATAAAGATACTTACGGTATCGGCGCCGGTGTATTGCTTGAAAATGAGTATTATTGGAATACAACATTTGATATGGTTGACCGCTATGCCGCAATTCCTGAAAAGATGTTTGACGAGGGTGTAACCCTTGCTTTTGCCGGCGGTAATGATAAGGCGGAATCGGTATACACTGCAAAATCTAAATTTGATTCAAGCCCAAGCGTAGTTGCCGCAGGTGTTACTCACGGTGACCAAGCATATGCAGTAGTTAAAAACTATGGCGAAGCTATAAAGGATTGCCTTGAAAACTTTAACGGCGGTGCGGTTGTATCTGCTAACTGTGCAACAGACGGTATTTATGTTGACGGTCTTGGCGAAAATACAGATGAAGAAAAAGCTGTTAAAGAAAGTGTTGATAAAGTTTACAAGGAACTTGCAGACGGTAAGCGCACACCTATCCTTGCCGAAGGCGGTGCCGGATATGATTTCTGCAAAGCATTCAGTGAAAAGAAAGTGTCAAAATGCTTAACACTTAACGGTTGGTTTGTAGATGTAGAATAATAAGTAATTATAATAAATAATTATATTTAAAAGGTCGGATTTTCCGACCTTTTATTTTTTCTTTTTTGTGACCGTGGCTGTGTTTGATTCGTGTTATGTATGAAAGGGGGAATAAGGTTGGATAAAGAAAAAGAAACGGAGTTTAACTCTGCTTATGATTTGTATGCGGATATGCTCTATAAAATAGCCTTCCTACATACAGCAGATAAAGACGAAAGTGAGGATATATTACAGGAAGTCTTTATCAAACTGCTGTATAAAAGCCCTACTTTCAAAAGCAGTGAGCATAAAAAGGCGTGGCTTATCAAAACAACAGTAAATCAGTGTAAAGACTTTTTAAAATCTTCAAGGCGAAAGGTTTTGCCGTTAAATGATGAAATTTTGGGTGACGAACCTTTTGACGAAAGAAAACTTGATGTCAGAAATAAACTTTTAAAGCTTGACATTAAGTATAAAACAGTTCTTTTTCTCTATTATTATAAGGATTACACAGTTGAAATGATAGCCGCTACTCTATCCATTTCCAAGTCAAATGTTAAAATGAGGCTTAAAAGGGGCAGAGAACTGCTGAAAAACGAATTGGAGGAATACAGCAATGACTGACGAAAAGAAAATTATAAAAGAAGCCATAGATGATATTAAACCTGATGTGTAT
>CAVLCX010000222.1:0-2155 GCA_963661525.1 bacterium | reverse complement strand
GAAAATCGGCAAAATTTCTTTTAAAACCGGTTTTAAGCTGTACGCTTGCACTTGCGGTTTTAATGGGCGTAGGCACTTATGGAATGACGCGTGACAAAACACCTGCTACTACACAAACATCATCTGCAAAAATTTCAGACCATTCATTTAACATAGTGGCTTATGCACAGGATAACGGTAAGGTTGAAGAAAGAGCAACCCTTTCAAATGATGTATTAAGCTTTCCGTCGTATAAATTGAGAGTGGAAAAAGTTAACGGTGATGTGCAGATTTCATATGATAATAGTGTAGGATTTAATATTGATAAAAATGCAAATATTAAAAAAGTTACTTTTGAAAGCGAAAAAGGCTCTTTTCAATTTACAAATCAAGACTTGTGGTTATCACAAATGAAAAAAGGCAATTATTATGTTGATATTGAACTTACAAAAGATGAACAAGATAAATATGTATCTACCCTTGAAGATGCGCATGAGGATGAAGTAAAAGCGATTTATAATGAAATTGCAAAAAGCCGTGATTTATCAAAATATTTTGGCACTAATTCTCAAAATACAGACCTTTACTCATTTTCTTACGGTACAAGAAAAGATAGGCCGGTGATTACCCTTACAAATAAAAAGCTTCACGATGAAATATTTAAGTATGACAGAAAAATAACCGTTAATGCTGATGTTTTGCAAAAAGAACTTAACGAAGATGCATTATGGTATGATAATGAAAATGCGACTGATACATTACTTAAAAATCCCGATACCCCGTTTGAAAAACTTGAAGGGGATACCATTACCGTTACCGCTGAATTTAAGGATGGACAGCAGGCAACAAAAAAAATCAAAACTTCTTTTAATTCAAAAGGTGAACTTCAGCTTCAATATGTAAAATAATAGAATAAAGGGCGAACAGTGTAGGTCGAACACTGTTCGCCTTGTTTTATTCCTCAACTGTTCTGCCTGAAAAAAGTAAGCTTATGCACCAAATAGCAGCAAGGCCTACAAGGCTGTAAATAATTCTTGCAAATACAGAATCCTGACCGCCGCATATCCAGGCTACTAAATCAAATTTGAAAAGACCGATAAGTCCCCAATTTATTCCGCCTATGATATTTAATATAAGTGCAATATTGTTAACTATCTTCATTTTTATCACCTCAAAAATAAAAGTCATTAGTAGTATGATACTGCTAATGACTTTTATTCATTATTTTTGAAATTTTTAAATGTTAGTTACAATTATTTCGCAATTTCCGGTGATTTCGTATTTTCCGTATCCTGCCGGAACAAAGAAACTGTCACCCTTATTTAATGCCTTTTCGTTAATGCTACCGTTTCCGTTAATAACAAGTATATGGTTAAATGATTTTTCATCTGTTTCAAGTGTGAGCTTTTCGTTTACATCATAATGGTTTACGGTAAATAAATCACACTTTGAAAGAAGTGTTGAATCGTAACCGTCTGCCTTAACAGTTTCGCCCATAGGCTTAATGTCATATTTTGGCGGCTCTGTAACAGATACATCAACTGCTTTTTTAATATGAAGCTCTCTCGGCTTTCCGTCTTTTCCTATTCTGCCGTAGTCATAAACCCTGTAAGTTGAATTTGAATTTTGCTGAATTTCAGCAATTAAAACACCTTTGCCTATTGCGTGCACTGTTCCGGCTTCGATAAAGAACAAATCACCCTTTTTAACCTTAACTGTGTTGAGTACATCAAGAAGCGTGTTTTCTTCTATCGCTTTTTTAAATTCTTCTTTGCTGATTTTGTTTTTAAAACCGTAAACAAGCTGTGCATCGTCAGTTGCGTCAATTACATACCAAATTTCAGTTTTGCCGAATTCATGTTCAACTCTTTTTGCATATTCGTTATCGGGATGTACTTGGATTGATAAATTATCTTTAGCGTCAATCAGTTTAATAAGAACAGGGAAGTAAGGAAAGTCTAAACTTCGTGTGCCTACAAGCTTTTCTTTACCCTCTTTTTCAATAACACTTTCAAGCGTCTGCCCGTCATATTCGCCGCCGTCAATTGTGTTCATTCCGTCCTTATGGCAGGAAAGCATCCAGCCCTCAGCCAAAACATCTAAATCACTTTTAAATCCAAAATCTGTTTTTAGTCTTGTGCCGCCCCAAATGTAATCTTTAAATACAGGCGAAAGC
>CAVLCX010000221.1:0-3463 GCA_963661525.1 bacterium | reverse complement strand
GCAGTACCATCGTACAGCTCCCACTCGCAAAATACAAAATTTATCTCACTTTCTCAAAGTCTTACAGCGTGTAGAAATTTATAATTTGGCTTTTTCTACACGCTGATGTGCGTTCTCTTAATACGGGAACGCACTTTTTATTTGCTCGTTTTTAATCTTTATTTAATTTTCAGTCGTAATAATACACTTGCAAACAAAAGAGCAAGGAGATTCATTATGAAACAGGAAATTGCAAAAAGCGAAAAAATAAAGGTAAAAAGCAAGAAACGCAAAATAATTATAAGCATTATCGCTTTGGTGCTTGCTGTTGCGGTTGCTATCGGCGGAATATTTATTTACAAGAGCAAAACAAATACTCAAACCTATTCGTTTATTCGTACTACTACCTTGTCAAAAGGAACACTTGATGATTCAATCAGTACAACGGGTACGGTGGTAAGCTCTAAAACCTCAAATGTTACAACATCACTTCAATACACGGTTAAAAGCATAGAAGTTAAAATAGGTGATGAAGTTGAAAAAGGTGATGTTATAGCAACGCTTGATACAACTTCACTTGAAAAGCAGATTAAGAAAACAAAAGAAAATATTGAAAAAGAAAACAACTCATTAAAGCTGGCTTATGAAAACGCAAAGCAAAGCTATGAAAATGCGAAAAGTGATTACGAATCGGCAAAAAGTGCTTTAAAAACAGCAGAAACTTCGCTTGCAAAAGCAAAAAATTCAACTTCAAATCAGAGTGCAAAGCAAAATGACGGCTCAAGCGAGCAAAGCACTACATCTTATTCAAAGGCGAAAGAGGAATATGAAAACGCCAAAACCGCATTAAAGCAGGCGAAAACAGCTTTGTCACAGGCAAATTCACAGCTCAAGCAGGCAAAAAGCGAATATGAAAACGGTGCTGATGACAGCGAACTTGAAGAGCTTGAAGATAATCTTGAAAACTGTGTGATTAAAGCGGGGCAAAGCGGAACAATAACAGCACTTAATGCCACGGTAGGTTCAAGCTGCAAGGATACTGTTGCCAAAATTCAGGATACATCAAAACTTGCAATTGATATTACTATTGAAGAAGCGGATATTAACAAAGCAGAAGTGGGTATGCAGTGCAATATTACAACTGACGCTGACGATAACACATATAAAGGCACATTAACTCAAATTGACCCTACCGCTTCAGACAGTAATAATTTCGGCGCAACGGTAACTGTCGACAGCAGTGATACAAGCTTAAAAATAGGTATTGATGCGTCGGTAGAAATAGTTGTATCTTCAACTGATGATGTTTACCAAGTGCCGATAGACGCAGTGGGCGAAGATGATACAGGTTCATTTGTTTACAGGCAAACGGGCGGAAGCGGAGTAGATATGACTTTTGAAAAAGTTTATGTTACTTTAGGTCAAAAAAATGATTACTATGTTGAAATAGAAGCAGATGATTTAAACAGCGGTGATGTTATTCGTTCATCCTCGGATTTAACGCAAGGTATTGAAACGCAGGAAAGTGATAATAAAAGCAGTAATAAATTCAGCCTTTTCGGTAATTTCGGTTCATCAATGAATGATGATAAAGGCGGCCAAATGCCGCAACAAAATGGTGGAAATCCACCTTCAAATAACTCAAACCAAGGCGCAAATCCACCAGGGGATATGAACAACGGCGGAGGCGGCTCAAATGAATGATAATATAATTGAAATGCAAGGTATCAGGAAAAGCTTTTTTGTGGGCAAGGAAAATGAATTTGAGGTTTTGCACGGAATAGATATGCAAATTAAAAGCGGTGAATTAGTTGCAATAGTAGGTGAATCCGGAAGCGGAAAATCAACTTTAATGAATATTATCGGTGTGCTTGACAGAGCAAACAGCGGAACTTACATTCTTGATAATGAAGATGTTTCAAAAGCCAATGATAAGCAATTATCATTTATAAGAAACAAAAAAATAGGTTTTGTTTTCCAAACTTTTAATTTAATAGGCCGCCAAAATGCAGTTAAAAATGTAGAACTGCCTATGCTTTATGCCAAAACGGACAGAAAGCAAAGATGTGAAAAAGCCGAATACTTGCTTGAACTTGTAGGAATGAAGGACAGAATGTATCACAAACCGAGCGAACTTTCAGGCGGGCAAAAGCAAAGGGTTGCAATAGCGCGTGCAATGGCTAATGACGCACCGATAATTTTGGCAGATGAACCTACGGGTGCGCTTGATACCGAAACATCAAGAAATATTATGGATATTTTTCACAAATTAAATAAAGAACAAAAAAAGACAATTATTTTGATTACACATAATAATGTTCTTGCAAATGAATGTGACAGAGTTTTTACATTAAGTGACGGTAATTTTATAAACAGCGGGGGAGATGATAAAAATGTTTTTTGATAATATACTCCTTGCACTTGAAAGTTTAAAGACGAATAAATTTCGTTCATTTCTTACTATGCTCGGTATAATTATCGGTATAAGCTCTGTAATTGCAATCAGCACGGTGGGAACTTCGCTTACTGGGTATGTAAGCGACAGTATGAGTTCGCTTGGCGGATACAGTATTGATGTAACGCTAACGCAAAAATCAAGCGAAAATCAAAACAGTAATACATCAAGCGGTGTGAAACTTCGTAATTTTATGGATGATACGCCGAGTGAAAGCGATTTGATAACAGATGAAATGATTGAAGAATATCGCAATGCATTTTCAGACAGTGTTAAATATATTGAAACTGTTTGCAATGTGGGAAGCGGTGAATGTGGTGATGATTCGGTAAATATATCAGGTGTAAATGATGAGTATGAGCCGGCAGATGAAATAGATGTTATTTACGGCAGGTTTATAAATAATGATACTGATAAAGATAGGAAGCTTGCAGTAGTTGCCGATACATTTGTAAAGGATGTTTTAAAACTTGATGAAAAGCAGGCTGTCGGTGAAAGCTTTACGGTTGAAATAAATAACAAGCCATATAAGTTTTATATTGCAGGCATTTATAAATTTGAAAGCGAAACTGTTTCAACAGATGAAAGTGACACATCGGATGAAGTCACTTCTGTATATATTCCCCTTTCGGTTGCCAAAACGCTTTCGTCTGCTGGTGACGGATACCAAAGTATAACAATAATAGCAAATAACAGTACTGATACCGAAGATTTTATGAATATAACGGGTGACTTTTTCGCCTCTTACTATACCCAAAATGATACTTGGACTGCCACCGCAAGTTCAATGCAGGAAATGCTTTCCACTGTTACAAGTATGATTAAAACAATTTCATATGCCATAGCCGCCATTGCCGCAATAAGCTTGCTTGTAGGCGGTATCGGAGTTATGAATATTATGCTTGTTTCAATTACCGAGAGAACAAATGAAATAGGTACACGCAAAGCACTCGGCGCACCTAACAGTTCCATTCGGCTTCAATTTGTAACGGAAGCGGCTGTTATATGCCTTGTGGGTGGAATTATCGG
>CAVLCX010000220.1:0-3477 GCA_963661525.1 bacterium | reverse complement strand
ATGCATTAGTTATAGCTCCCCGTTCCTCGCTTGATTTTCATACACTTGACAGCGAACCCATGAAAATTCGGCATATTTATAATCTCGGCTATGAGCAGGGAATTGCGAAAATAGACGAAGTTAAAGAATTTTTAGCAAAATAAGTATAAAAACTCCCGATGATTTAATCATCGGGAGTTTTTGTTATATATGAAGTATTGCTGTTGATAATCCAAAATAGATAAGAAGCGAAAGTGCGTCAACTATTGTTGTAATGAAAGGTGATGACATAACAGCAGGGTCAAATTTAAGCTTCTTTGCAAATATCGGCAATGTGCAGCCGACTATTTTTGCAAATATAATTTCGATAAATAATGTTAAGCTTATTACAAGGTCAATTTTAAGGGTAATGCCTTTAGTGCCAAGCAACATTTTATCAATAAGCAAAATTTTGAAGAAGTTTACAACTGAAAGCGTCAAACCGCAAACAACGCCTACTCTTATTTCTTTCCATATAACTTTGAATATATCCTTTAGGTCAATTTCATTAAGCGAAAGCGCACGAATAATTGTTGCACTTGCCTGGCCGCCGGAGTTGCCGCCGGTATCCATAAGCATAGGAATAAATGCGGTAAGCACAATCATTGCGGCAAGCTTTTCTTCAAATGATGTGATAATCATTCCGGTAAAGGTTGCACTTATCATCAAAAGCAAAAGCCAAGGAATTCTTGATTTGAATGTATCAATTATTCCGATTTTCAAATAAGGCTTTTCGGTTGTACGCACCATAGCGTTCATCTTATGGATGTCTTCGGTGTTTTCTTCCTGCAATACATCAATAGCATCGTCGAATGTGATGATACCTACAAGCCTTTCTTCCATATCAACTACGGGAAGAGCAAGGAAATTATACTTATCAAAGTAATTTGCGGCGATTTCCTTATCATCGTGCGTGTTTACGAAGATGATGTTTGTTTCCATAAAGTCTTCAATCTTATCTTCATAATTGTGCAAAAGAAGTTCCTTTACCGTTGTAACGCCGATAAGGTGCCTGGATGCATCGGTAACATAGCAGGTGTAAATGGTTTCTTTGTCAACACCTGTTCGCCTGATTCTTTTAAACGCATCTTCAACTGTACTGTCCTTTTTCAAATCCACAAATTCCGGCGTCATAATTGAACCGGCACTGTCTTCGGGATATTTTAAAAGTGTGTTGATAGATTTTCGGGTTTGCGTGTCTGTGTTTTTAAGAATTCTTTTTACTACGGTTGCCGGCATTTCCTCAATAATATCAACGGTATCATCAAGGTAAAGCTCATCAATAACTTCCTTAAGCTCTGTATCGGAAAATGCTGTAATGAGCGCTTCCTGGGTGTCACCGTTAAGTTCTACAAAGGTTTCCGCCGCTTCCTCTTTGGGTAAAAGTCTGAATAATAACAGTCTTTGCTCAGTTGGCAATTCTTCAAATATGGCAGCCACATCGGTAGGGTTAATTTCAATAAGAATATCCTTGATTTTATGGAAATCCTTATTTTTGCAAAGCTCGGAGATATTCTCGGCAATTTGCTCGTTTGTTAATTCTTCGAGTTCCATATTATCATCTCGCTTTCCCTAAATTTTATTTTCAATCTGCAAGGTAAAACGCTTCTTCGCTTTCATCATATGGCTTAATAAGCTTTTTTCTGAAAAACAGGTAAAGCAGTGTTAAAATTATTATTCCTGTTAAAACTGCGCCAAGGCAGATGAGAAAATTTGTTTGTTGATAAAACTTTGATTTGTTAATATAAACGGCATAGCCGTTTTTGCTGATTTCTTCTTCTATTTCACTGATAGTTTTATCAATTCTTTTTATTTTAAATGTGTATTTTTGTGTGTCACCGCTTTCTGCTTTGCAAGTTATTGAAATTGTCGGCTCTTGCATTTCACTGAACGTAAGGTCGATTTTATTTGCAGTTGCATTTTGGCTGTTTGCAGTAGGTGTAATAATAATTTGCGTTAAATCACTCGGAATATAAAGCGTGTATTTTGTTTTTTCACTGTTAAATTCAGGGTCAAGAACCCCGCAGCTTATTTTTGCATCTTTAATGCTTGCATCATTTGATTTTGCAAATGCAGTAGATTGGCGAACGCTGAATATTAAGCATATAATCAGCGGTATAATACTAACCTTGCAAAGTGCTTTTTTCATAATATCACCTTGTTGGCATCAGTTGATGCTTTTGATAATATAGTTTATAATTTTTTTATTGTCAAGTATTTTTTTGACTTTTTCTGCATTGTTTGTTGAAATGTAATACATTTTATTATTTGATGATTTTTCGCTTATTTTCTTTTCAATCTGCTTTTCAAGTGAATTGCTGCTCTGTATGGTAAGCTGACTTGTTGAGCTTTCCTCTGTGCTGTAAACAGGTAAACCGTCGTTACCGTAAACAATATCGCCGTCTTCATCGGTGAGCGGCACTCTTTCTTTTGTGGTTTCGCCCTGCTCGGTAGGGTAAACAGGCTGCCCGTCATTACCGTAAACAATGTCACCGTCTTCGTCGGTAAGCGGTTCACGCTTTTCGGTGGCAGATGTTTCTTCACCGTCAATTTCGCTTGAATCGCCGTAGCCGGTAGTGAATTCCTCACTGTCGGAAGATGAAGATGTTGTGTTATAAACAGTGTCCCCGTTTTCATCGGTTACATCTTCAGTTGAAATGCTGTAATCATTTATTGTTACGTCCACAGCTTCAATAAACTTTATATCTTCGCCGAATTGTGCATACAGCATTTTTGTAAGGCTTTCAAAGCCGTCGTCGTACTCACCCTCAATTTCGCTTGGCAGAGTAGTATTGTCAAGCAAAAATACTGTTACACCCATTGCCTTTGTTTCTTCAACTATGCTTTTGATATAGTTATAAGTTGTATCATTATTTGGGTCTAAATATGCATTTCCGTCAGAATCCCTGTAAACACTTTTTCCGCTTTTTATGGCGGTGTCAAGGTCTGAAAGTGCCACAATATTATCTTTGTAGCAAGAAATTTTGCCGATAGGTATAATATCAGCCTGATTTAGCTTTGCTATTGATTTTTCAAGCTGATTTGCAGGTGATGATATTGCACCGTAAGCTTTTATGGTTGCCAAATTACTGTTGTAGCCGATTGTTCCGTCATCACGCTTAAGGTCAAAAGTGATTGATGAATATCCCTCATCCTCCGCACTTTTGATTGCAGAATCAAGCATAACTGAATTATCAAGCGAAATAGATTCAACAGCCATAGCTTTAAGCATAAGGTTTACATCGCTGAAGCTTGCGCTTTCATCCGTGCTTTCCTGTGTTTGCGGCATTGCGTTTCGGTCAATATAAAGGTCCATTGCGCTGTAACCCACACTTATTATAAGAAAGCAGGCAATGATTACAGCAATATTTTTGAACAGCCTTGCCGATTTTTCCTTTGTTATTCTTTTTTTCTTTTGTTTTGGACGCTTGGCATCAAATTTGTCACTGCCGCTGCCTG
>CAVLCX010000219.1:0-3481 GCA_963661525.1 bacterium | reverse complement strand
TTTCGTCTGTTGAATCCTTATCCTTGCAGAAATATCCGTTTCTCATAAACTGATATTTAGCGCCGACTTCGCAATTGCCGAGTGCTTTTTCAACATATCCTTGTGCAATTGTAAGCGAGTCAGGGTTAAGATTATCTTCAAATGAGCTTACACCCTCTTCATCACTTGGGTTAGGAACATTGAAAAGTCTTTCGTAAAGTCTGATTTCGCAAGGTACATTTTCCTTTGCCGATACCCAGTGAATTGTGCCTTTGACTTTTCTTCCGTCAGGTGAGTCACCGCCGAAAGTTTCAGGGTCATATGTTGCGTGAACACAGCATACTTCACCGTTTTCATCAAGGTCATATCCTGTGCAGGTAACATAATATGCTTTATAAAGTCTTACTTCGTTACCGACATAAAGGCGTCTGTATTTTTTAATCGGTTCAACCATAAAGTCGTTTCTTTCAATCCAAAGTTCTTTACTGAAAGGAATTGTTCTTGAACCGTATTCAGGATGGTCAGGGTGGTATTCACATTCAATTTCTTCGATTTTTTCTTCCGGATAGTTATCAATCACAAGCTTAACAGGGTCGATTACTGCCATAGCCCTTGCAGAGTTTGCGCCGAGATTATCCCTGACGCAAGCTTCAAGAAGTGCAAAATCAATAACGCTGTATGCTTTTGATACGCCTATTCTTTCGCAGAAATCACGGATAGCTTCAGCAGGGTAACCCCTTCTTCTCATACCGCTTATTGTTGCCATTCTTGGGTCGTCCCAGCCGGAAACAATATTATCCTGCACAAGTTTTAAGCATTTTCTTTTAGATGTGAGTGTATAATTAAGGTTCATTCTTGCAAATTCAATTTGCCTTGGCTTTTCACCGTCAATGAGTTCATCAACAAACCAGTTGTAAAGCGGCCTGTGGTTTTCAAATTCAAGTGAGCAAAGCGAATGGGTTACACCCTCATAAGCATCTGAAAGCGGGTGTGCAAAATCGTACATAGGATATACGCACCATTTGTCGCCTGTTCTGTGATGATGTGCAAACATAATTCTGTAAATGATAGGGTCACGCATATTAAGGTTAGGTGACGCCATATCAATCTTGGCACGAAGTACCATTTTACCCTCTTCAAATTCGCCTTTGGTCATTCGCTCAAAAAGGTCAAGGTTTTCTTCAATGCTTCTGTCACGGTAAGGGGAATTTTTGCCCGGCTGCGTAAGTGTACCGCGGTATTCCCTCATTTGTTCAGGCGTAAGTTCGCAAACATATGCTTTTCCTTTTTTGATAAGCTTTATTGCACATTCATATAAAAAGTCAAAATAATCTGATGCGTAATATAAATTGTCCCAATCAAAGCCAAGCCATTTAATGTCTTCTTTAATTGCGTCAACATATTCGGTATCTTCTTTTGTAGGGTTGGTATCATCAAGGCGAAGATTACATACACCCTTGTATTTTTCCTTTACACCGAAATTTATGCAAATAGCTTTTGCGTGGCCTATATGGAGGTAACCGTTTGGTTCAGGCGGAAAACGGGTTTGAATTTTTGAATACTTACCGTCTGCCAAATCTTCGTCAATAAAATCATGAATGAAATTTGACGGTGCTTTTATTTCTTCGTTATTTTCTATTTCAGCCATTATTTGTTCTCCTTGTAATATTCAAGTGCGTTATTAAGTCTTTCTTTAACTCTTTCTTCACCCAAAAGTGCAGTGATTGAAAAAAGGTCAGGTGTGTTGGTTCTTCCTGTTAATGCAACACGGATTATTGTTGATACATCGCCTACATGGCCTTTAAAATCATCAGGATTTTTCTTGTACTCCTTAACATTAGGGGTACAGCCGCAAGGGGCGCAAATATCTTTAATCCTGCTAAACCAAGTATCTTTATCATCATCTAAATTTACAACATCAATGTATTTTTCCAAAACATCAACTGCAAGTTCGTTTGTTGCATTGCCGCAAAGTTCAAAGCAAGGTGTAAATGTTTCGTCATACATATAGCTGATGTATTGAGGAATGTCAGACCATTGTGCAATGTCTTTTCTCGGCTTTTTGTTTTCACGGTCAATATTAAGAATGGCTGTTGCATACTGCTCGTCTTTTGCATAAAGATTTGCGAGCTTTTCGTTATATTCTTTAGCCCATTCGTTTGATAATTCAAAAACTTTTGCTGCCGGCATTTTGCTGATTACATTTTTAGAAATATCGGTGAGTTTTACAAAGTCAAACAGTGCGCCGGAAGCACTCATCTTTTTAAGATTAAACGGGAAGTCAAATAAGCTTGCGTCTTGATTTGCTCTTCTCCAATCTTCAAAGTTAGAGTTTAAAATAGTCATCATATATTCGTTAACCGAATCGGCAGGGTAGCCGACTTCTGAATAATATGAAACCGCAGCTTCAGGGTCTTTCCTTTTTGAAAGCTTGCGCTTACCGCCGTTTTCTTCTTTCATAATCGGCGCAACATGCGCATATTTTATCGGCTTAAATCCAAGTACCTTGAAAAGCTGAAGATGAAGCGGAACGGAAGCAATCCATTCATCACCTCTTGTTACATGTGTTGTTCGCATTAAATGGTCATCAATTGCGTGAGCAAAATGATATGTCGGTATACCGTCCGTTTTAAGAAGTACAACATCAATTACATTTTCAGGCATTTCAATCTTGCCTTTAATCATATCGTCAAAATAGCATTTCTTTTCAATATCGCCGGGTGATTTTAACCTTAAAGTCCAAGGTAAGCCCTTTTCAATATTTTCTTTGATTTGTTCAAATGTAAGGTCGCGGCATTTAGCATATTTACCGTAGTATCCCTTAATATCTTCACCCTCTTGCTGCTGCCTGATTTCTTCTATTTCATCGGCAGAGCAAAAGCAAGGATATGCAAGCCCTTGCTTAACAAGGCTTTTTGCATATGTTTGGTAAATATCTTTTCTTGCGCTTTGGTAATAAGGGCCGTAATTGCCTGTTTCGGTTTTTTCGCCGATTACACCCTCGTCTGCTTTTACTCCGTAAACCTCAAGGCCTTTGAGCATAGCGTCAACCGCACCGTCAACTTTTCTTTTTTGGTCTGTATCTTCAACTCTTACAAAAAATACGCCGTCTGTATTTTTCGCTGTGAGATATGAGGCAAAACAGGTGTAAAGATTACCGAAATGGAGATAACCTGTCGGGCTTGGTGCAAACCTTGTAACGCGAGCGCCATCTTTAAGCTGTCGCGGTGGATATTTTTCTTCGTAATATTCAGGTGTCTTGTCTATGTTTGGAAAAAGTAAATTTGCAAGTTCGTCAAAATTCATCGTTTTTTCACCTTTATGTATAAAATTCCATTATAAAATTACATAATATTATTACATAAATTATAAAAATATTCAATATAAAATTATATATTTTTTATTAAATAGAATATTATTATTGAAAATAAACATATTATGTGCTAAATTAAAATATAATCTATATAATTTAATAAATTTTCGGAGTTTAAAATGGATAAAA
>CAVLCX010000218.1:0-3513 GCA_963661525.1 bacterium | reverse complement strand
GGTTACAAACATTCAAAATAAAACTATAAGCCAAGAGTTAAAACTCAAACAAAAAACGGCACAGCTGAACGCTACACCGTTAAATCTAATACTTATTTTAAATTACAAAAGCCACCACTTGGGACACAACTTACTTACGAAGGGTGCCCCAAAGGAGTTCTTTTTTATTATGCATTTTTCAAATTACTCGAAGTAAGACGCTTTGGATTTTTATTAGGATTGCGAAGAATAATAGGTTCATCACCTTTTGTTACAGAATCTTCGGTAATTATAACCTTTTCAATTGTATAATCACTCGGAGCTTTAAACATAAGGTCTTTAAGAACCGATTCAAACACACTTCTTAATCCTCTTGCACCTGTTTTGCGTTCAAGCGTAATATCGGCAATAGCGTTAAGTGCATCCGGCTTAAATTCAAGTTTAACACCGTCAAGTTCAAATAATCTTTGATATTGCTTAACAATAGCATTTTTAGGTTCAGTCATAATTTTAACAAGAGCCTTTTTATCAAGATTTTCAAGAACGGTAATAACCGGAACACGACCAATGAGTTCAGGAATAAGGCCGTACTTTACAAGGTCGTGTTGTTCTGCTTTTTTCATAATATCGGCTGTATCAATTTCTTCGCTTTCAATATCAGCACCAAAACCGAGTGACTTACCGCCGATTCTTTTTTCAATGATTTTTTCAATTCCGTCAAAAGCACCGCCGCAAATAAACAAAATATTAGTTGTATCAATCTGAATAAATTCCTGTTGCGGATGCTTTCTTCCGCCTGACGGAGGCACATTGGAAACAGTACCCTCCAAAATTTTTAAAAGAGCCTGTTGTACACCCTCACCGCTTACATCGCGTGTAATTGACCTATTTTCACTCTTTCTTGAAATTTTATCAATTTCATCAACATAAATTATGCCGCGTTCGGCTTTTTCAATATCAAAATCGGCTGCTTGAATAAGCCTGAGCAAAATATTTTCTACATCTTCGCCCACATATCCGGCTTCCGTCAAGGTAGTGGCATCAGCAATTGCAAAAGGAACATCAAGTATTTTTGCAAGTGTTTGCGCAAGCATAGTTTTGCCGACACCCGTAGGGCCTAAAAGCATAACATTACTCTTCTGCAATTCTACATTACCGCGAGTATTTGAATATATTCTTTTGTAATGATTATAAACCGCTACCGATAATGCAATTTTAGCATCATCTTGGCCGACAACATATTCATCAAGCTTCGCCTTAATTTCTTCCGGTTTAGGAAGAAGCTTGCTTTCAGGCTGGCTTGCAGGATGTGGGTTATTTAACGATGATGTTTGGTCAATCAAATCATAGCAAAGATTGATACATTCATCACAAATAAAAACACCCGGCCCCTCAATAAGCTTATGAACCAATGTTTCCGGCTTGCCGCAAAACGAACATCTTGCAACAGCGTTTTTTGAATCATCATGTGCCATAAAAACACCTCATCAATTATCTTTTATCAATTACCTTATCAACAAGGCCGAATTCAAGAGCTTCCTGAGCTGTGAGCCAATTATCTCTATCAGTAGCTTGTGTCATTTCTTCAATAGTTCTGCCGCAATTTTCAGCCATGATAGAATTAAGTTTTTTCTTGGTCTGTAAAATATGATTAGCAGCAATTTCAATTTCAGTTGCTTGACCTTCTGTTCTGCCAAGTGGTTGATGAATCATAACTTCAGCATTAGGAAGGCAAATTCTTTTGCCTTTTGCACCGCTTGAAAGAAGGAAAGCACCCATAGATGCAGCCATACCCATACAAATTGTAGATACATCACATTTAATGTACTGCATTGTATCATAAATAGCCATACCATCGGTTACAGAGCCACCCGGGCTGTTGATATATAAACTAATATCTTTATCCTTATCTTGACCTTCTAAGAAAAGAAGCTGTGCAACGACAAGTGAAGCTGTGGTTGAATTTACTTCATCAGATAAAACAATAATTCTGTCATTTAAAAGACGAGAATAAATATCCATTGAGCGCTCGCCGGCACTTGTTTGTTCAAGAACATATGGTACTAATGCCATAATAATCATAACCTTTCTGCTACTTTATATAATAATCCTGCCCGATGTAGCTAACGGGCAGGAAAATAATAACAAAATATTATTCTTTAACAGCTGAATCAACAATAAGGTCAATTGCCTTCTTTGTTTTTACATCAGAAGCAAGCTGGTCGGTAGGAATTGCATTCTTGATTTGGTCAGCTTCCATTTGATACTGTTCAGCAAGCTTTGCAATTTCAGCATCAATTTCTTCCTCTGTTGCTTCAAGCTTTTCAGCTTCAACAATTGCTTCAAGAGCAATAGATGCTTTAACCTGCTTTTGAGCGCCGTCCTTGAATGTATCCTTAAATGCATCCTTATCCTGACCGAGATACTTAAGATATGTATCAAGGTCAATACCCTGCATTTGAAGTCTGTAAGCGTAATCCTGAACCATTTCATCTACACGCTTGTCAAACATACACTGCGGAACTTCACATTCTATATTATCAATAACTTGCTCAATAAGCTGATTTTCAAAATCATTCTTTGCTTCTTCAGCTTTTCTTTCATCCATTTGCTTCTTAATGTCAGCCTTAAGTTCATCAAGAGTATCGAATTCTGAAACATCCTTTGCAAATTCATCATCAAGTTCAGGAAGTTCCTTTGACTTGATTTCGTGAATTTTGCATTTGAACACTGCATCTTTACCTGCAAGTTCTTCAGCATAATCTTCAGGGAATGTTACATTAACATCAAATTCTTCTTCAGCCTTGTGGCCTGCAACCTGCTCTTCAAAACCAGGAATAAATGAACCTGAACCGAGTTCAAGAGGATAATTTTCACCCTTGCCGCCTTCAAATGCAACACCGTCAACAAAACCTTCAAAATCAATTTCTGCTGTATCGCCCATTTCAGCAGCCCTGTCTTCAACAGAAACAAGGCGTGAATTACGGTCACGCATATTTTCGATTTCTTTGTCAACATCTTCATCTGTTGCTTCGCTTGGAAGCATTGTAGCTTTAAGGCCTTTGTAGTCACCAAGTTTAACTTCAGGATAAATTGTAACTTTCATTTTCATTTCAACGCCTTCACTCTTGCTCATAACAGGAACATCAAGGTCAAACGGAGTATCAACAGTTCTGAGACCTGCTTCTTCAATCGCAGCTGTAACAGCTTGCGGATATACGATTTCAAGAGCTTCTTCATAAAATGCGCCCTCACCGTAAACCTTTTCAATCATACCCTGTGTAGCCTTACCCTTACGGAAACCAGGAATTTGGATTGATTTTCTCTGCTTCATATATGCAGATTTGCAAGCATCTGTAAACACCTCAGGAGTTACAGTAACTTCAATTTCATAAACATTTGTATCTACTTTATTAGATGATTTAAGTGCCATGATAATGACCTCCTATCAATAAAAATTCTAATCACCGAAGTGGCATTATAACATATAATTCAAACAATATCAAGTTTTTATATTCATTTAATGTTAAACAT
>CAVLCX010000217.1:0-3530 GCA_963661525.1 bacterium | reverse complement strand
CTCTTGTAATCCGAGTGCTAATTTATATTATAATCCATTTTCTTTTAATGTCAATAGGTGTTAATAATTTATTTACATAAAAAAATCCACTTCAAAAGAAGTGGATTTTAGAGTTTACTGCTTATTTAGTTTTAATAGTTTTAACTTTTGACCAAGAAGAATAAACCTTTACAGTTTTGCCATTATACTTTGCATTTTTGTAAGTACGAATTCTTACATAATACTTCTTATTGGCTTTAAGCTTTTTAATTGTTGTTTTTGTAGTTTTTTGCTTTGAAACTGTAACTGTTTTCTTGTTTTTCTTAAACTTCTTATCAGTAGCTACTTGAATTTGATAGCCCTTAATTGTGCTTACCTTTTTCCAAGTTGCAGTGATTGATTTCTTGCCCTTTTTAAGTTTTGAGATAGATGCTTTTTTAAGCTTGCTGTCAACCCAAACACCGTCAACTTTTTTTGCATTTGCAGTAGGTGCGGCTGCTGCCTTGGTTGTGCTTGTTGCAGGAGAAGCAGCCTGTGTGGTTGATGTAGTGGTTGAAGTTGCAGGTGTAGTTGAAGAAGCATCCGGCTGTGACGGATTTGTAGTAGGTGCTTTGTAGTCAGGGTTCTTGGTACCGCAACCGTTATTACAATATTCTGCATTGTTATCAAAATTGTGCGGTTTTTTAGAAATTTCCTGCGTATCGTATTGAGCGCCGCAAACATCACAAACTTTACCTTCAAGTCCGTTGCTTGTACAAGTCGGTTCTTTAATAGTTACAATAACTGCTTTTTCATCGATTGAAATTGCACAAATTTTTCTATCGAATTTTTGAGTGTACATAGATTTATTGGCATTAGCTTTCCAAGATGGTACATAGTGCATATTGGTGCCGTATTGATTGCTGTCATCGTGATATGCCGGGTCAAGAGCAGGAGCTTTAGCAAGTATTTGTTCCTCTGTTTCATCCTCACAAGCATTTACAAAAGTGGTTTCATTACCTTTTACAAATGCAATTCTGTTAACCTTTTTGAAGTCAAGATTTCTGTTATTTGCATAAGATTCAGCTGTTGAACCTGCAAAGCCATAAATCGTAACATTATCTTTTGTGCCAAACATATTTTGTGTGTTTAATTCACAGTCACGATTGTAAACAATAAGCTTCTTAAGATTTGAAAAATCAACAAATGCGTCTTTTTCAACCTTTTCTACATTTTCAGTTAAACAAATGTTTTCAACAACGCTGTAAACATCACCTGATGGTGAAGTGCTTGCTGATTCATCTGATGAATCATTATTGACTGCGTTACCGTATACTTGTTCAAAATCGTCAAACAAGCTTGCGCTTACGGTGCTTACACCTGTAATTGTGATTGTTTTTGTGTTCTTATCAAAAGTGTACTTTGAATCATCTGCATTTGCACTGATTGCAAATACGCATGAAGTCATAGCCAACACAATTGAAAGAAAAATTGATAATGTTTTTTTCATAAGAATTTTCCCCTTATTATTTGTGCTTAATTATAGCAAATAAATATGTATTATTCAATATACATATTGTTAAATAAATCTAAATAAAATATAAGATATACTATTTTTTTCTGTTTTCAGCTTTAAGACGAAGTGATTTGTCAAGAATAGTTTTTCTTAATCTGATGGATTTTGGTGTAACTTCCAAAAGTTCATCATCAGCCAAAAATTCCATGCTCTGCTCAAGTGAAAGAGTAGTAGGCGGTACGAGCTTTAACGCCTCGTCAGAACCGCTTGCACGGGTGTTTGTAACATGCTTTTTCTTACATACATTGCAAACAATGTCTTCGTCTTTTGCACATTCGCCTACAATCATACCTTCGTATACATCTACACCCGGGCCTACGAAAAGGCGGCCTCTGTCTTGTGTGTTCCAAAGTCCGTAACCTGTGGTGGTACCCGTTTCGTGAACTACGATTGAACCTCTGTCTCTTGTTTCAATTTCGCCCTTGTATTCCTCATATCCTGCAAAAAGCTGGTTCATAATACCGTTGCCGTTTGTATCAGTCAAAAATTCCGAACGGTAGCCGATAAGACCTCTTGACGGAATTTTGATTTCAAGGTGAGTCATACCTGTTGAGCGGGTATCCATATTTTCAATTTCGCCCTTGCGTGAGCAAAGCTTTTGCATTACATTGCCCACATAGTCTTCAGGTACTTCAATAATTGCAAGTTCCATAGGTTCAAGCGTTCTTCCGTTTTCATCTTTTTTAAGAATAACTTGCGGGCGTGATACCTGAAATTCGTAATTTTCTCTTCTCATAGTTTCAATAAGAATTGAAAGGTGGAGTTCGCCCCTGCCGGATACTTTGAAAGTATCCATAGAATCGGTTTCTTCAACTCTCATTGATACATTGGTTTCAACTTCTTTAAAAAGTCTGTCACGAAGATTACGGGAGGTTACATATTTACCCTCTTTTCCGGCAAAAGGTGAGTCGTTTACCATAAAGTTCATAGAAATGGTAGGCTCGTCAATTTTTACAAACGGAAGCGGCTCAATGCAGTTAGGGTCACACGCTGTTTCACCGATATTAAGGTCGGCAATACCTGCAATACATACTATATCACCGAATTCAGCTTCGTTGCAGTCAACTCTTTTAAGTCCCTCAAATTGATAAATTTTAGAAAACTTTACATTTTCCTGTGAACCGTCTTGCCTGCAAAGCACATATGGTGAATTTACTTTTATTGTACCTCTTTCGACTCTGCCTACACCGATTCTGCCAACATAATCATCATATTCAAGTGAAGAGAAGAGGATTTGCGCAGGGCCGTCAGGGTCACCGGTAGGGGACGGTATGTATTCAAGAATTGCATCAAGAAGCGGGCGCATATCACCCTCTCTTACATCAGGGTCAAGGCTTGAATATCCGTCTTTAGCCGAAGCGTAAACAACAGGGAAGTCGATTTGGTCATCATCCGCACCGAGTTCGATAAAGAGGTCAAGCACTTCATCAATAACTTCTTTAGGTCTTGCACCGTCACGGTCAATTTTATTAACTACAACAAGAGGTGTTTTTTTAAGGCCTAACGCTTTTTTTAGAACAAAGCGGGTTTGCGGCATACAACCCTCAAATGCGTCAACAACAAGGATTACACCGTCAACCATTGTGAGTATACGCTCAACCTCACCGCCGAAGTCAGCATGCCCCGGGGTATCAACAATGTTTATCTTTGTATCTTTATAGTGGATAGATGTGTTTTTAGAAAGAATTGTGATTCCACGCTCTTTTTCAAGGTCGTTAGAGTCCATAACTCTTTCCTGTACTGCCTCGTTATCACGGAAAATACCGCTTTGGTGTAGCATTTCATCAACAAGTGTGGTTTTACCATGGTCAACATGGGCAATAATAGCAATGTTTTTTATATCTTTTCTTGTACTCAATTAAATCACCTTATTTCTATTTCTGCGTTATTTTGTAATTTTAAAGCTGTCACGCAGTGCAACGGTTCTGTTAAATACAGGCTTTTCGTCTGTTGAATCCTTATCCTTGCAGAAATATCCGTTTCTCATAAACTGATA
>CAVLCX010000216.1:0-3538 GCA_963661525.1 bacterium | reverse complement strand
ATTAACGAGACTGAATTTCATATCTTTTTTAGCTGTTATTCGAATTAAATCATTTGGATATAACGAGAACAAAAAATTCTTGTCATCCATTTTTTTCCAGGATTTTTTGCCCTGAACACAAGCCAAATTAGGCAAAGTCGGCTTTATAGTATCGGCTACATAAATTGGCACAAAATAGTAACCGTCATTTTCAACATAAAATACATCGATACGAATCATAGAGCCGTTGTCCGCCACGCCCAATTTATTTTCATTTCTTGCAGGAACATTTGAAGAAGAACGCTCGATAATTTTTACCTTTTTAACAATCGGACCCGGAGTTCCGTCTGCTTTTGGCTTATAGAATTCTTCGGCAAACGCTTCTTTTGCATTTCCGTCAAACTCAATAAGTCTCTGTAAAAGTGCATTGTAAAGCAAAGTATCGCTTTCAGGATTATAGTAGTTTTCTATTGCACCGTTTTTCAATTTTAAAGAAGTTAATGCAACCTTTGATATTGTATATCCCTCAACTTTACCGGAACGGATAGTGTCTTTGTGAGCGGCACCGGTCACCTTATGGCGAGGCATACGAGAAACAAAAGCAGGTTTTGCCGATTCAACATCGTCATAACTGTAATTAGGGAATGACAACAATACATTTTTAAGCCTTTTTTCGTCTTCAATTTCACTTCTTGCTTCAAGCTCATCTCTGAAATCAGGATAAGGAAGCGGAAAGCGTTCAACAACTTCTCCCGTGCGTAAATCAATATCAAATTCGGTTTCTCTGTCAAACGAGTACCTTGAAATTTTATTAATCATCCCCTGTGTAACGCAGGAAATAACAGCAGCGTCAACTCCGTGATGCAAATCACCGTTTGCACGAACCTTTTCAATGCCCCAACGCTTACGCATATAAGCGGTTACAGCTCCGTTTACCGAAATTACATGACGCTTTCTGCTGTCACAAAAATCCTCAAACACAAGATTATCGTTAATATAATTATAAAGAACCTTGCTCAAATATTTTGTATCATTGAGATTTCTTGATTTGAACTCATTTTTGTCTTTATCCGTAAATTTTTCTTTTAAAAGATTTTGCTTCTTTTTGTAATTACGAACAGTGCCGTTTACCCAAACTCGATAATTCGAATGCTTACTTTCAGGCAAATATTCAAGAGGAATTCTGTTGCTTTTTTGCCTGTTTTCCGACGAAAAAGTTAAAACCTTATTGTTATAGCTGTCATCAAAACAAGTACTGTAAGGAATGATATGGTCTATATCAACATATCCGATTTCAAACAATCTGTCGTATTCAATGGTTTTAAGCGAATACGGGCAAAATCCGTTTTGTTCGTGATAGAGCTTCAGTTTAAGAATATCCTGACCTTTAGGCTCAAAGCCGAAATTTTCAACAATTTCAGCCTTGATTTTATCATTGGCCGCCCTGTTAAGTTGATGTTTTTTCTCTATATCGTCACGCTCTTTTTTAGATTTAGAGAGCTCTCGGGCAAGTTCGATATTAAGATATGTAGGAGAAATGCCCATTTCCCTGATTATAGCATTTACAACTTTAATTGTTTGCGACACCGCACGCCTTACAACCGGATTGACAACATCATCAAGTTCATTTGATTTAGGTGGCAGATACATTTGTTTTGTCGCACCGCTGTGCGCCTTAAAATTTATGCCGGCATATTCACACGCCTCATTATATGTTTTACCCTCTTCCAAAAACGGAATAAGCATTTTGCATGCTTTTGTACCGATATGACCGGTTTTACTGAATAAAGGAAGTTTTAAAAGCAAATTATACATTGACTCATCGATAGTTGTATTTTTAAGTTGCTCGATAATTTTTGAATCATTTTTATAAAATGTAAAAATTCTACCGATTTCATCAAGTTCGTCATGTGAAAAGGTGTTTATCGAATTACCCAAAACCTTTTTCATCTCATGATAAGCCTTTAAATGTTGAAACTTGGTCTTTTTCTCCGAATCTTCAACGCCTTTTTCGGTATATGTTATATTCTTAAATCTGTAATCGGAGGATATACCGAGCTTTTTTCTGATTGAAGCATATGTAACATTAGCCGTATTGAAGCAATATTCTTTGAGTATGTTGCGTTCCTGCTGCGACAGTGCAAAGCTGTTACCGCTGTTATCAATCAAAGTAATATTATTTATTCCCTGTAAAAGAGAGAAAAACTGAAAAGAATATGTGGCTTTCGCCGCACGGAATTCATCAGGGAAAAATGTGCATCTGCCAACCATTTTTTCGATTTGATTACCTGCATACGGACTCGGTGATTTTTCGTTGCCCTCGCCTGGTCCCAAATCAAAAGGTCGCTGTGACATAACAATATCCGTATATTCATTTTCGATTTTTTCACTTGCAAAAGGCATATCGAAGCTGCGCTGGGAAGCAAAAACAGCCTTTATTTCATCTGCAATCATATCGCACGACACGGTATTCAGATAATCCTCGCCCTTATTACGCTTGTATTTTGAATATCTTTCATCCTTAAACAGCATTTCGCCTACTGTGCGATAACCGTTTTTAACAATATTTTCTTTATTCTTTTCTATAGCACCTAGGAGCTTACCGGTTTCCTTATCCTTGGTGTTTTCGTCTACTTTTCTGTTTGACTTAAAGCCTCTTCTTTGCGCAAGATTAATAAGCGCTCTAGCAAATTCAATTTTGTTAATCGGTTCATCAAGTGCTCTTGCTCTTATTTCATATATATCGGACAGTTGACCGCAAAACATAGTGTCAAGCTCGCTTTGAGTTACAATGCCGTTCTTTACAAGCATATATCTGATACGCTCAAGTCTGTGTTGATGTCTTCTGATTCTGCGACGCATTCCTCTCGCTTCTCTCCTTGGCTTTGCAAGAGAACTGCCATCTTTTGGATTTTCCGCTCTGTCAAAGATGCGTGAACCGAGCTTTATAATTCTTCTTGGTTCATCATTTAAATCAAGCTCTGTAACACAGAAGCCTACTGAGGTAATTCCACAGTCTAATCCAATACCGTATTTCATATTTCTTCCCCTTTTTAGTAAAAAAGATAACGGCTCCAAAAAGGAGCCGTCAGTGCTTTTCGGTTTTCTACCTTTTTGTAGTAACCTAATTGTTCTTGGTATGCTATAAGAACAATTTAAGCATAGCACATAGCCTTTACTTTGTAAATACTTTTTTCGATATAATTCTATTAATGTCCCAAAAATATCCCTATAAAATTTTTTCTGTTTATTTTTAACTGCAATTTATGATAAAATATAATTTTAGTAAAATGAAATTGAACACCAAATAAAAAACGAACCAATGTAATAGCAAATCTGTCAGAATAGAGTTGTCACACAAAATTTGACAGAAAGGTGAGCACAACGGATGTTCACCCATATTCTTCGTGGGAAAGATCGATTAATGAAAGAACAAATCGGGAATTCAGAAAATTCATACTCAAAGGAAGATCAATGAATGATTACTCTGAAGATGAAATCTTATCAATCTCAGATGAACTTAATGATATTCCGAGGAAAAGATTGGGCTATCGTACTC
>CAVLCX010000215.1:3144-3546 GCA_963661525.1 bacterium | reverse complement strand
ATCTGTTAGTATTATCGCAGATTGGTATTTTTTTATTGGAGTGATAAAAGTGAATGTTACGATTGAAAGCAGCGGTACGATTGTTATTGCTTATCTTATCGGCGAAATAGACCATCATACAGCAGGAAATGTCAGGGAAAAAATTGATAATACCCTTATGTTTAAAAAGCCAAATACATTGATATTGGATTTTAAAAATGTAAGCTTTATGGATTCTTCGGGAATAGGTCTTGTTATGGGAAGATACAGACTTTTAAAAAGCATTAACCCGTCATCACAAATTGAAATCAAAAATGTAACTTTGCAAACCAAAAAAATAATGGAACTTGCAGGCCTTTCATCTATTGCAAAAATTAAGGAGACAGAAAATGAATACAAAAAAGCAAACTAACGAATTTAAAC
>CAVLCX010000215.1:0-3134 GCA_963661525.1 bacterium | reverse complement strand
TTACTATTGACAGCAAAAGCGTAAACGAAGCATTTGCACGAGTTGCGGTTTCGGCATTTGTAACCCCGCTTGACCCTACACTTGAAGAAATTGCAGATTTAAAAACCGCGGTCAGCGAAGCTGTAACAAACTGCATTGTTCACGCTTATAAAGATACATACGGAAAAATATTTATTACAGGCAAGCTTTATGATGATAATACGGTGAAAATAATTATCAGAGATAAGGGCTGTGGTATTGTTGATGTTTCTGAAGCTATGACACCGCTGTTTACAACCGGTGAGGGGGACAGAGCAGGCCTCGGCTTTACTGTTATGGAAAGCTTTTGTGATAAAATAACCGTTAAGTCTAAATTGACTTTCGGCACAACCGTAACTCTTACTAAAAAAATAGAGGGAAAGTCAAAATGGTAACTTCTCGTGATAAAATGATAGAAGATAATATAGGTCTTGTTCATTCTATTGCAAATCGTTTTAAAGGCAGAGGTGTAGAATATGATGATTTGTTTCAAAGCGGTTGCGTCGGTTTAATCAAAGCGGTTGATAATTTTGATGAATCGCGAGGTTTCGCTTTTTCCACCTATGCCGTTCCCGTAATAATGGGTGAAATAAAACGCATTTTTCGTGACGGCGGCGCAGTTAAAGTAAGTCGAAGCTTAAAAGAAAAGGCTATTAAAGCCCAGGCTTTGCGTGAAAAATTTATTAACACCGAACTTCGTGAACCCACGGTGTCCGAACTTTCAGATATGCTTAATTGCCCGCCTGAAGAAATACCTGAAATTTTGGGCGTTATTGCACCTATGGTATCATTAAGCACCGCAAGTGAAGACGGTGAGTATACCATTGATGTTCCGGTAGATGAAAGCGAAGAACTTTTTAACCGCCTTGTTGTTCATCGCCTTTTTAAATTTCTTGATGATACCGAAAAGGCAATAGTGGATATGCGCTATTATAAAGGCTTTACCCAGGCAAAAACTGCCAAAGCACTCGGTATATCGCAGGTTCAGGTATCACGCAAGGAAAAATCACTTCTAAAAAAACTTCGCAAATATTTACAATAAAAAGGCACTGTGTTTTTTCAAAACACAGTGCTTTTTTTGTGAATTTCACCACTGTGAACGGCTTGTTGTGTAAATCACTCTACACCTCGGTAACATATTGAATTATAAATAAGTATATGATAAAATTATTCTTATTGAAATTTTATAAAGAGGTACAGAGAAATGAAAAAAGTTGTTAGCTTATTGTTATCCCTTGTTATGCTTTTGAGTATTGTATCGGTAGTTGATTTTTCAGCGTATGCAGATGTGCAAACAGGTAAATGTGGTGATGAGGTAACATATTTGCTTGATACTTCAACAGGTGTGCTTAAAATCAGAGGTACGGGTAAAATGACTGACTACGCAATGGGAAATCCATTTTCTAAACTTAATGTTAAAACCGTTATTATCGAAAATGGTGTGACAAGCATTGGTAACCAAGCATTTGATTATTGTACTGTTTTGACTAATGTTACTATACCTGATACCATAACAAGTATTGGCAACCTTTCTTTTAGTAATTGCACAAGTTTAAAAAGTATAACAATCCCAGATAGTGTTATAAGTATTGATGACAATGCATTTGAAGGTTGCACAAGTTTAACAAACATAACAATACCAAATAGTGTGACAAGTATTGGAAATGACTCGTTTTCAAATTGTGAAAATTTAACAAATGTAACGATAGGAAATGGCGTTACAAGCCTGGGTATTAGAGCATTTAAAAATTGTGCAAAATTAAAAAGTGTAGTAATACCTGATAGGACAACAAAAATAGGATATGCGACATTCTCGGATTGCAAAAGTTTAACAAGTGTAACAATATCTGATAGTGTGACAAGTATTGATAATGAAACATTTAACAATTGCGAAAGCTTGGAAAATGTAACAATCGGAAAAAATATTGCTAATATCGGCGAGGATGTATTTAGGAATTGTGACAAAATAAAAAGAATCGATTATAGAGGAACAATTGCGCAATGGGAAGCAATCAATATTGATACGGGTAATTACTTCCTGATAAGTGCAATTATTAAATGTTCTGACGGTATTAAAGGAAACGGAAAAGCAATTACGATTGATGGCTTGACATATGAATTGGGTAATTATACTGCTTCTTTATTAAAATATGATGATTCATTACAGAATCTAACGATTCCTAAAAGTATTGAATATGAGGGATGCGAATTTGTAGTAACAAACATTTATAATCGTGCATTTGCCGGTTGTGAAAATTTAACGAGTATAATAATACCTGACAGTGTCGTAAGTATTGCTGACAGTGCATTTGAAGATTGCACAAGTTTAACAAACATAACAATACCAAACAGTTTGGAAATCATCGGGGATTATGTATTCTACGATTGCACATGTTTAACATCCGTAGTTATACCTGACAGTGTGACAAATATAGGCGGGCATGCATTTTTTGGCTGCACGAATTTAGTAAATGTAATGATTGGAAATAATGTAACAAGTATTGGCGAACATGCTTTTTATAATTGCAAGAGTTTAACGAATTTAACAATTGGAAGCAAAGTAACAATAATTGAAAATTACGCATTTTATGGTTGCACAAGTTTGACGGAAATAACAATACCCGATAGTGTGACAAGTATTGGGGAAGGCGCATTTGATAGTTGTACAAGTTTGGTTAGTGTTACATTACCAAAAAGCATAATGACTATTGGAACTTATGCATTTAATGATTGCACAAGTTTAACAGATATAACAATACCTGATAGTGTGACAAGTATTGGGGAAGGCGCATTTGATGGTTGTACAAGTTTAGTTAGCGTTACATTATCAAAAAGCATAACGACTATTGAATATTCTACATTTTTCGGCTGTTCGAGTTTAACAAGTATCGAAATCCCGAAAAGTGTAACAACAATAGTTAACTTCGCATTTTGTGGTTGCACAAATTTGAAGAATGTTTATTATGCCGGCACTCAAAGTGAATGGAATAAAATAGATATAGGTCATAGCAATGAATTTTTGACAAATGCCACATTGCATTGTAGCCAAACCCCAACCCCAACCCCAACACCTGAACCTACTCCTACACCTAACCCGGCACCACAACCGCCAACTC
>CAVLCX010000214.1:0-3561 GCA_963661525.1 bacterium | reverse complement strand
CGGTTCTGCTCAGAGAGTTCCTACTCCAACAGGTTCAACAACAATCCTTACAGCAGTTATTAAGACTGACAAGGAAGTTACAGTTGATGCTATCAATGCAGCTATGAAGGCTGAAGCTACAGAATCATTCGGTTACAATGAAGATCTTATCGTTTCTTCAGATATCGTTGGTATGAGATATGGTTCACTCTTCGATTCAACCCAGACAATGGTTCTTAAAGTAGCTGATGACACATATGAAGTTCAGGTTGTTTCTTGGTATGATAACGAAAACTCATACACATCACAGATGGTTAGAACAATCAAGTACTTTTCAGAACTTGGCTAATCTTAAAAGATAGTTATTAAAGAGCTTTTCGTAAGGAAAGCTCTTTTTCTTTTGCTATATAAATTGACAATGTTTATAATAAGTATTATAATATTTTTAACTCGTTATAAATATAGTACAATTTGAATTTAGGAGTATTTATGAAGAAAAGAATTTTAATGAGAGCGAGTGTTTCGCCGTTCGCTGCTCACAAACCTATTGATGTTATCTGCAAAAAAGTAATCGGTAACAATACAGGCAATCTTCTTTTTGCATACAGTATGACAAGAACACTTTATACCGAAGATGTGGAAATTGACTTTCTTGCTGATAAGGAAGTGGCACACGGTAAAGTTGAGGCTGAATACATAAACGAAAATTATGATTATCTTGTTCTTCCTATGGCAAACTCATTTAGAAAGCAGTTTATGCAGTGTATGGGAATGTGGACAAGTATTATTGAAAAATTAACTATTCCCGTAGTTGTAACGGGTATCGGTATTCAAATGCCTTATGAGCCTGATGTTACAGAGGAGCATATATATGATGAATGTGCGAAGAAGTTTATTACTGCTGTGCTTAACCATTCTGCAAGCGTAGGTGTAAGGGGTGCTATAACCGAAAGTTATTTAAAGCATTTGGGCTTTGGCAGTAATGAAATTGATGTAACGGGTTGCCCGTCATTCGCCATGTTTGGCCCGGGTTTAACCGTTAGGGATAAAAAGCCGCTTACTAATGAAAGTGCGGTTTGCGTTACAGGTTCTGTGGCAAATCCGGTAAACTTTAAAGAGTTTATGATTAAAAACAGGGAGTTACTTCCTAATTATTATTTTATGCCGCAATTTGTGGATGATTTGAGATTGATGTATCTCGGCATACCGCTTCCTATAACTAATGACTCGCAAGTGCTTTACCCTCATTTAATAAATGACGAAGTTTTTGTTAATGACAGGGCGAGATTCTTTATCAATTTTCCAAGTATTCTTGAATTTAATAAAAATATTGATTTTAACTATGGCACACGAATTCACGGTGCGGTAGGAAGCATTCTTTCAGGCGTACCGAGCTTTTTGTTCCCAACCGATGCAAGAATCAGGGAGCTTGCGGAATATCACAATGTTCCTAATATGCCGGCAAGCGAAGTTGATGAAAATACAAATATTTTTGATATATATGAAAAAACAGATTTTTCGCAGGTGAATGACGGACACGAACAACGCTTTTGGCATTTTGTCGATTTCCTTAATGCTAACGGTTTGCCGCATATTTATCAAGATAAAGACAGAACAGTAGTTCCTTTTGATGAAAAGATTAAGAATATTGAATTTGAAGGTCCTGTTCATTCTCTCACAACCTGCCCGCATAATGAAATGATAGAGCGAATTGCATTTGGCAATGAACTTCTTATGAAAGAGCAGAAAAAGGCAGTTGATACTCTTAATGAAGATAAAAAGAAATTAAAATCAGAGCAGAGAAAGCTGAATAAAAGGCTTAATTGGTACGATAATTCATCAGCAGCAAGAATTGCGGCATCAAGAGTTAAGCACAAAATCGTTAAATAAAAGAAGTTGGCACGCTACTTTGTGCCAACTTCTTTCTTTATGTAGTTACAGTAAAGCTTTATAATATCAATATTTGTTTTATCATATACCATTCGTGCGCCGACGGTATCTTCTATTTCATTAAATATCAAATGCCCGTTGTCAAACAGAAAATCAATTCCTATATAGTCACTTTTTATTAGTGACAGCACTTTTTTTACAAGTTTCGTTTCATCGTGGTTTAATTCATACGGTGTGGCTTTTCCACCGAGGCAAAAATTAGAGCGAAAATCGGTATTGCTTTCACGCAATATGGCTGTAATGATTTTTCCACCTATTGCCCAAACTCGCAAATCTTTGCCGAGCGTGGCACAAGGCTTTTGGTAAACAAAACCGGGTTCAAATTCTTCTTTTTCATTTATCATTGTTACATTTTTCCCGCCGTGTCCGTCAATCGGCTTTTTTACAGCAGGAATTTCGCTGTAATTTATCGGCAAAATTTCAATACCGTTTTTATCCATAAATTCATAGCAAAGCTGCTTGTTGTTAGCAAGCATAGATAGGCTTGATGGGTTAAAAACACGAATTCCTTTTTGCTCAAATTTTTGTGCAATTATGTAATTGTTGGTTCTGTTTATCACAAAATCGGCTTTTCCGTCATAATTTTCATCCACAAGCTCAATATCAAGATTTTCTTTGAATTTGTTAATTGCAAATATGTTTCGCTTTGCTTCTTTTTCGCTGTAAATCAATATTCCGCTCATAAGATTTTACCTTTAATTGTTTCAAAAATATATGGTGCAATGTCAATTTTTGTTGAATTCATAATGTTTATTATATGCGCATTTGAATTCACTTCGCACACGCTTCCGTCATCTAATATATCAACTCCGCCAAAGGTTAAGCCGAGTGTGCTGCACGCTTTTATTGCAGTTTCAATTTCAGCTTTGCTTGGGGTGCAAGGTGTCATTGTGCCGCCGTTTGTAACATTTGAGCGAAAATCATTTTTGTTTTCGCGCCTTGCCGCACATATGTATTCTCCGCCGATAATTTCAATTCTTTTATCAGTTCCTTTGCTTTCTTTGATAAATTTTTGCAAAATAAAAGGCTTATCACTTATGTGGGAATATATATCATTTTCACTGTTGCATAAAAATACCTGTGCGCCGAAAGAACCGAAAGATTCTTTAAAAACAAGCGGTAAGGCGAGTATATCAATAGCTTTTTTTACAAATTCGCTCATATCCGATTTAAAGTAACATTTAGGTGATATTAGAGTTTTAGGCTGCGGCACGATTTTATCAAGCTCAATGTAAGTAAGGCCCTTATCATCGCATTTTTCAATTGCGCTTGCGCTGTTGAAAATCGGGATGTTGTTTTTTTCGAGCCTTTTTGCAAGGTTAATATCCTTATCCCAAAAAAGTACGAAATCTGCATTTGCTTTTTGTGTAGCAAGCTCCAAATT
This sequence comes from bacterium, assembly GCA_963661525.1. GTDB lineage: Bacteria > Bacillota > Clostridia > Oscillospirales > Acutalibacteraceae > Eubacterium_R. Next base: position 248 of record CAVLCX010000214.1, on the reverse strand, counting down.
GGTTTTAATATCAAGATTTATGTTGCACTTTTTTGCCGCAGAAACAAGATGGTTGTGCAAAGTGCTGTATTTTTCACCTGTTAAAAAGTGATTTACTAATAAAATTCCGTTCATTTTGTATCACCGTGATTTATTGTATCATTCTCTATTGCATTTTTCAATGTAATGGTATAAAATATTATATCTAAATTATAATTACTGAAAGGTGATGTAAAGATGACAGAGTATAAGCTTAAATACGGTTGTAA
>CAVLCX010000213.1:0-3593 GCA_963661525.1 bacterium | reverse complement strand
GTTGCTTATATAAGAGATATAATACTTATGTGCGTGATTACGACAGCGCAAATAAAATAAAGCGCATTGCCTGTGGCCCTAATGTTGATGATTACCACTGGACAAGAGAGGTAATGGATAAGGTAAAGCATCACGCACAGGGTATATCACTTCATTATTATACTGTTCCGGGGGATACTTGGGAACATAAAGGTTCAGCAACTCAATTTGATACTAAAGAATATTATAAAACTATTGCAAAAGCATACAGAATTGAAGAACTTATCAATAATCATATTGCTGTTATGAATTCAATTAACCCGCAGCAGTGGGTACAGCTTATTGTTGATGAATGGGGTACTTGGTATGATGTTGAACCGGGAACTAATCCTGGATTTCTTTATCAGCAAAATACTATGCGTGACGCTATGGTTGCCGCATTAACGCTTAATATTTTTAATAAGCATAGCGACAGAATTATGATGGCAAATATAGCTCAAACCGTTAATGTACTTCAGGCAATGATTTTGACGGATGCCGAAAAAATGGTATTAACACCTACATATTATGTATTTAAAATGTTTAAAGAACATCAAAATAATATGCTTCTCGGCTCGTTCATTACATCTGATACTATTGAATCTAAAGAAGCAAAAAGGTCTTGCCCTATGCTTATTGAATCGGCTTCAATAGATGAAAACGGTGTGATTTATTCTACAATTGCAAATGTATCGGATAAAAAGCCGGCTAAAATCAAATGCCAGATTGCCGACAGAAAGATTAAAAGCATTAAAGCTGAAATTCTTTGCGGTGATATACACGATAAAAACGATTTTGAAAATGCCGATAATGTGAAAATTGAAGAATTTACTGATTTTAGGCAGCTAAAAGACGGATTCACAGCTACACTTCCTGCTTGCAGTGTTGTTAAATTTATAATTGAATGATGGAAAAATGTAAACGCTGCCTGCTTCTTGAAGCCGGTGAAAAAGCTTCATACAAAACTGTATCTGATTATATAGATAATCTGGACAATTCATTAAAAGTTGATGAAAAGCAGTATAAATTAAGACTTGAAAAATGCAAAAACTGTGATTATCTGATTTCTGGTATGTGCCTTAAGTGTGGCTGCTATGTTGAAATTCGTGCCTTGCTTAAAGATAAACATTGTGCTTATTATGATAATAGATTATGGTGATAAGGTTAGGGAAATAAATGGGAAATAATTTGTCAAATTTTAATTTTGGCCTTGCTCTGTCAGACCACAAAAATAAAGACAGATTTACAAATAAATATTACGAAAATTCATTAGATGGAAATTATCCGATTAAAAATTTTAATGAAGTATCGGTAAATTCATCTAATCCGAATTTGAGCAGAAACGGGCATAGGCAGAGAATGAGAAGAACTTATCTTCTCGGCGGTATGGAAAATGCACCTGACCACAATTTGCTTGAATTGTTTTTATCAATAATTATTCCTCAAAAAGATGTAAAGCAGCTTGCTTATGATTTGATTAACCGTTTCGGTTCGCTTGAAGGTGTGCTTAATGTCGATGCGAACCAGCTTATGAATGTCAGCGGTATCGGTGAATCGGCGGCTGTCGGTATCAAAATGGTTGTGGAATTAAACAAAAGAGTAATTACAAACAGAAATAAGAATGTTACCGACCTTAACTGCTCCGGTGAAGCGATTGCGTACTGTACTAATCTTTTGAAGTTTGAAAAAACTGAAAAATTATATATGATTTCGCTCAATAATGACGGTTCTATCATAAATCTCCATTTGATAGGTGAGGGCAATGCCAACACCGCTCCGTCTAACACCCGTGAAATTCTTGAATCTGCTATTATTGATAAAGCATCAGGTGTGCTGTTTACTCATAACCATCCCGGTGGTTCAAGTAAGGCTTCGGATGCAGATTTGAACTTTTCTGTTTCGATTGATAAACTTCTTCAAAGTGTTGATATTAACTTTATTGACCATATTATTATAGGTAATGATCAACCTTTTTCACTTCGTATGAGTTTTATGCAAGATGAATGGTAAAATAAACAACTCCGCTTAAGTGAGCGGAGTTGTTTATTTTTACACATATTGGTAATAATAACTGTATGAACAGTTATAAATATTTGAATAAGTTTAAAAATACAATGTTAGTTGCGCTTGCAGTATCCTCGCTAACAGCATTGATTTCCCAAGGTTTAGTATATGTCGGCGAAAAATTTAATAATACTTCTTTTTTTGACAATATTTCAAATACTCTCATTACCTTTATACCGCTGTGCTTTTCATTTTTTATCACCTTTTATTTAAGTGACGGCAGAAAAACATATAAAGCATTTTTTGCTCTTTTTTGCACATTTTTGTTTTATTCTGTTTTTACACAGTCACAAAGTTTTATTTTTTCACTGCTGATTTCACTTCTCGCATATTATTGCTTTAAAAATTTGAATTTGATAACAGGTTCTTTGTTAACTCTTTTATGTTCAGTCTTATTTGCTGTGCTTTTTACTTACCTTTATGATTATTATAAAAATGTCATAATGGTAATTTCAACTTTCGTATCAAATAAAGGTAATTTATCCTCGGCACTTTTCGGGCTGATAAACACCGCTGTTTCGGCATTTGATGTATCAAGTTTTAGTGATATGTTCTATTATAAAAGCTTCGGTTCAAGTACGGTAATTGGAACTAATGTTATCAGCGGTGCAATAAATTTGTTTAAAAATGATATTTCATCAAATAGTGTTAATATGTATTTATCAGGCCATTCTTATTTGATATTTCTTTTAGCAGGTGTTTTTTCATTTCTTAATACCAAACTTAAAGGCTTTGAAAAATTTGTTTTTATTATTGTGTTTGCTTCAATGTTTCTTTGCGGCAATGTGAATTATTTTCTTTTTTATATATTTATTGAAAGCCCTTATATGTTTTTTAGCGTTTGCGTTATGGCGTCCCTTTGTTATTTTTCAGCGGCAATAATTCAAATATCTTCCGGATTTATATACGGCGGCGGAATATTTGAGATACTTTTAAATAGTGATAAATATGTTTATTTAATTACAGGTTCGATAGTTTTTGTTGCAATCGGCTATTTTGTCTCAAAATATTTTCATGAAAAATACGGTGTAAGTTCGTGCTTTAATATTTATATTCCAAAAAGGCTTAAAAAAACGGTATCTTCACTCGGCGGGGTGCAAAATATTATTAGAATATCAAATGATTTGATTGAAGTAAGAAATCCTAAACTTATAAATGAAATTGATTTAAAATGTGAAGTTAAAGAAAATCAAATTAAAATTGATTTGAATAAAATTTCCGACTTGAAAGAATATTTGAGTTAAGTTATAATATTTTCGGTGATATTATGACTGTCAGAGAAATGCTGTTTGAAAATCAAGATGTTAAATACGGTGATTTTCATTCAAAGCTTATTCCCGGTATTGATAGGGGCAAGGTTATAGGCGTTAGGCTTCCTGTTATTAGGAAAATAGCTAAAAAAGCTGTGCTTGATGATTTAGATGTAAATACTTTTTATTATGAGGAAAAAATGATAAAAGGTATGGTTATTGAATATAATAAGAAGCTTTCACTTGATGAGCGATTTGCAC
>CAVLCX010000212.1:0-3628 GCA_963661525.1 bacterium | reverse complement strand
AAATAAGCGTTCATCAAATAGCAAATATAGGCTTATGATGAATTCGGCATTTGCTGATTTGGTCGTAAATTGTTACAACAAATACAAACTTCAAGCAATTGTTAATTCAGAAGTTTCAGACAACATTTTGGTTGATGAAAATTTATTTAATGAGTTTGTTGAAGTTGTTTTTGTTTCATTAGTCACTGTAAAAAATGTTCTTGATTTTGAAGAGTATTTCATTGCCAATCTCAAAGAGCATTTTTCAAAAAATTTAAAATTATCACAATTTGCAATTAAGGAGAATTAAAATGATAAGAAACGATTATGATAACGAACCGTTATCCTTTGATTTATTTGAATGTGTTTCTTATAAATCAAAAAATGAAGAATTCAAATTACTCAAGAAACCTCAGCTTAACAAGAAAGTTCTTGAATGGCAAACCTTGAATTTTGAAGGTAAAACTTCAAAAGCCAAAAAAGCGCAAGCTGATAATTTATTCCTTGAAATATTGACTTATTGTTTCCATTTTTGGAAAATACAAAGTTATATTTCAAACGCCACCTATAAAGGTAATCGAAATTATCTTCAAGAAGAAGACTATTTCCAAGAGTATGTATATGTGTTGATGAACACGATGTCAACATATACCGATGTCGTTGGTAACTTTGAAAATTATTTCATAAGTTCGTTGTATAACAGATTTATGGAAAAAGTAAAATGTTCTTTTCTTTATATAACCGGCAATATTCCTGCTGATGAAAGGCTTCAGCATAAGGTTATAAATATTGATAAGTTTGCAAATAATCTTGGTAAACATACCGATATGAATTTAAAAGAAATGAACAGACACTTCTTTAAGTGTTTACACGAAATCTTATCTGATGAAGAATTTTCATATATAAGTTACAAATATTTCGAAAATTCGGATAAAAAAATATCCGACAGAGAATGTGCAAAACATTTTGGAATGGAAAAAGAAAGAGATTTTTATGAAACTCGAAGAAAAATTTTCAAAAAAATCCGAAAATCTGTTCCGGAATTGTTTGAGGATTATTATTACGATGAAGGTGAATACATATTTGACAACTTGTCAGAAAATCTTGATTTTAATAACGAGATAATTTAATACAAAATAAAAAAGGTCATTTATTTGTTTTATCAAATAGATGACCTTTTTCTTTGGAGGAAATAATGATTAGAGATGAAATCGAAGAAATATGCAGAACATTAAATTATGACAAAATTTCTAAAAATACTGCCACTGTTCTTGCGAAAGAAATATATGAAAAATTTGATGAAAACAAATTCATATATTTATGCGCCCTTATGCACAAATATTGTAAAATTGAGTACCGATGCAATGAGGCTATGATTGACGGAAATAGAGCATATATGGATGCTGAAGATTTTTATTCAGTCTTCATAAGTCTTATGTATGAATCAATATATGACTATGATTATGAGACGACAGGAACATTTCAAGGATATGTTCATTTTCGACTATTGTATACATTTGCGGAATACAAAAAATGTGCGTATTTTCGGGTTACAGGAAACATTCCAAAAGAAAAACGAGGAAGTGAAACACGAAAAACAATTTGTGGTAATTTCATTTTCGATAAATTAGGCACAGATTATGCTGATGATTATGAAAATACAAATCTAAAAGATTATATTTACAAATGCATCAATAAGCTTCCGGAATTATATAGAAAAATAATAATCTATATGTATTTTAAAGGAGAAAAGCGTAGTGTTAAAGAAACCGCTGAACACTTTAACATTAAATATACTACAATGCATTCGTATGTTTCACAAGCTTATAATTTATTAAGAAAATTTGGAATACCGACTGTGAAGGATTATGTTGAAACATCTGAAAATACCAATTTATTTGAGTTTAAGGAAAACGATTATGATAAACATCAAAAATTTATTTCCTTAGATGAAAATTCATATATTCCAACGGAATATTGTTCTAATTATCAGATTTATGCGTTTGACAGAATGCCGTCACATTGCTTTTAAAAAATAACAAAGGAGTATATTGTTATGACAAATAATGATATTAGTAAAAAGTTTTTTGAAGAACTTAACAAATTTGAAGAAAATACACATTGGGAACTGGCTTTCGTTCCCAACATGAAAATTGAGAAGATTGATGGCTCAAATCAATTGAAATTAGCCGATGAGACTAATACTCAATTTGCAAATTATCCATACGATGATAATGCTGTTCCTTCAATGTGTGGAAGGGCTGAAATTTCAGGAAAAGGCATTACAAAACTTCCAAATGACTTGTTTATGCAACATTTGAATGATTATTTCAGATATTCTGAAAATAAATATTCAATTGTTAATTTATATAATGGTGTGATATATGCGTGTCATTCTGATAACTATAAAATTCTCAGCATTAAAGATTGCGTAAGAGTTTTAAGAAATTATTTGAATCGTAATTTTAAAAATGCTGAAATTGTTGAGTGGTATATTTCACCAACATTCACTTCTGTTGATATTAAATTGAATGATGACAATATTAACAGAACATATTCACAAGCCTTCAACATAAGGGTAGGGGAATCCCCGGATCTTACGCCAATTCTTAAATTAATAGCATCAAATACAGGATTCTGTGGAGTTAATCTTATTCCAATGTTTAAAAAAGAAAATTCAGCTTTCATTCTTACAGAACCAATTGTATTAACACATAAAGGCGAAGCACATCTTGACAAATTTATCGACAACTGCGAACTTATATATTCTTTAATGAATGATGGATCAGAAAAAATGAAAGAACTTGCAAAAATTAAAATTGAATATCCGGCTAATTGTGCAGCTAACATCGCAATGGAATTAAAACTTCCAAAAAGAAAGGTTATGCCTATACTTTTCGATATGCAAGATGATTACGGTAACGCACAAGGAACAGCACGAGATGTATATATTTATTTATCCAAACTGCTTAAGGAATATAATAATATTGCTCAATTTAAAATTGCAGATCAGCTATCAAGAGCATTGAATCTTGAATTTAAAAAATATGATAGAGCTAATGCTCCATGGCTCGACAGCAAAGCAGGCTCGTTCCAGTATTCATTGATTGCATAGGGGGATAAAGATGTTTGAAAATTTAGTTTTTGATACGCTTACTCCTATTCCAAACACTAATATTTTCGCCTGTGATGTCGATATATCAGATACAAACATTCTGAATATTTTTCCTTTATCTATTCCACACAAATTAGATGTATATTTTGATTCTTTAATTAGCTGTTGCATTTTCTATGTCAATAATGAACTTACAAATTGTTCACTTATTCTTGAAGTCGAAAATGATGAACCTAATACCGAATCGACTTATAAAGCAGATTTGACAGAAACACAAAAAGCAGAATTGATTTCAATTTTTAAATCACAATGGCAAATCGTTAATTCTATGAAAGAGGAATAATTTATGAAATTTACAAAAGAAGATAGGGAAGAAATCATTAGAGTATTAAACAATATGCCTGATATTATATCATCAAAGGACGAACCTATTCCGATTGTAGATATTAACACAATTTCTACAAATACTTGGCTTTTTTTGCGTAGTATTCTTGGAATAGGCGGAAGTGATGAATCTGCTATTCAAGGTATTTC
>CAVLCX010000211.1:535-3643 GCA_963661525.1 bacterium | reverse complement strand
ATCGAAAAGGGCGAAAGTTTTGTTGATTCCGTAATAAGAGAAATTAAAGAAGAAACCGGGCTTGATATTAAGAACCTTAAGCTTTGCGGAATCAAATGGTGGAGTGTTGGAGCGAACAAGCGCTACATAGTCTTACTTTTTAAAACTAACGAATATTCAGGTACATTAAAATCCTCAAAAGAGGGTAAAACATTTTGGGCAAGTCTTGATGAAATTCCCAAAATGAAATTAGCGCCATCGTTTGACAAAATGCTTGAAGTATTCATAAATGATGATATTTGTGAATACGCAAGCGTTAAAGTAAATGATGAATGGATGGATATTTTTAAATAAGTATTTATTAAAAGTGATAAATCTATTGACTTTAGGCTTCGAATTTTATATAATAAAAAAGCTGATTTGCCGGCGTGATGGAATTGGCAGACGTGCTGGACTCAAAATCCAGTCCTGGCAACAGGGTGCGGGTTCGACCCCCGCCGCCGGCACCAAAGGGTTGTCTTATTGACAGCCCTTTTATTTTTTTGAATTTTGGATAATAATTATAAGGGTGATATTATGTGTACAGCAGTAACTTATAAAACTAAAGATTTTTATTTTGGAAGAACACTTGATTACGAGTTTTCATACGGTGACCAAATAACAATTACACCAAGAAATTATCCTTTTAAGTTTAAATTTATGGGTGAGGTAAAAGAACATTATGCAATTATCGGAATGGCACATATTGCAAACGATTATCCGCTTTATTATGACGCTGTGAACGAAAAAGGGGTTTGCATTGCAGGTCTTAATTTTGTTGGCTACGCACAATACAGCGAATATGATGATATGAAAGAAAATGTAGCTCAATATGAACTTATTAACTGGATTTTATGCAAGTGTAAGGATATGAAAGAAGTTCACGCATTGCTTTCAAAAATCAATATTACCGCCACACCGTTTTCTGATAAATTGCCGACAGCGCATCTTCACTACATTATAGCAGATAAAAACGAGTGCATTACGCTTGAAGGTACCAAGGACGGAATGAAAATATATAATAACGAAATTGGGGTGTTAACAAATAACCCGCCTTTTGATATGCAGATGTTTATGCTAAATCAATATATGCCTTTATCGCCAAAACAACCAAATAATAATTTCGGCTGCGATTTAACGCAATACAGTAGGGGAATGGGCGCAATTGGCTTACCCGGTGACTTATCATCAACATCTCGCTTTGCAAAAGTTGCATTTACCAAGCTAAATTCTAAATCAAGTGATGATGAAAGCGAAAGTGTAAGCCAATTCTTTCATATTTTAGGCTCTGTTGACCAGCAGAGAGGATGTTGTGAAGTAGCGGACGGAAAATATGAAATTACAATATATACATCCTGCTGCAATGCTGACAAAGGAATTTATTATTACACTTCTTACAATTGCCACAGAATAAATGCTGTTGACATTAACAAAGTTGATTTAAATACCGATAAATTATATGCATACAATTTGATTGAAGAGGAACAAATTTATTTTCAAAATTGAGAAAAGCGTACATTCCAAATAGAATGTACGCTTTCTTTATACTTTCTTGCCGCTTACTATATAAATATCATCAGTTGATTTTTTATAAATATCCTTAAGGGCTGCCATAACAAATATTTTTTCTAAATCATCTTCACTCATAAGTCCGTTAGATATTTTACTTGCCTGAACACTTTTATGGTGATTATCAAGGCTTATTCGGCCCCTGTCGTGTGCAACGGTAACAGTTGCGCCGTTATTTGCCGCACTCACAAGATTTTTAATTAAGGCTTTTGGATTTACAAAGTGCGGAAATGCATTAAATACCATTATTGAGTCATATTTTTGATTAAAATGGTATGTTTCCGCATCACAGCAAATGAAATTTATATTATCATATTTTCTGAATTTATTTTCTGCAATCTCAATCATTTTGCTTGATATATCAACACCTGTTACATCAGATACATTTCTTTTAATATAATAATCTATCATAACTCCGGTGCCGCAGGCAATATCAAGTACCGATTTACCGCTTACTATTTGAGCCGCATCAAGTATTTGATTCATTTTATCTTCATCTGTTTCCATTTCTTCATCCCACGATGATGAGCGGCTGTCAAAAAAATCAATAACATCTTTTTTATTCATTTCTTATTCCTCACAAATTACATATCTTGACGGAATTAAATTTGCTTTTGTAAGTGTAGCATATACAACGGGAACTAATATGATTTGCATTATAATTCCCGGTAGGCAGGTAACAAAATATGCCGTTGCCCAAGAAGCAATAGTAATTTCACCGCGTGCAAATATTAAAGCTTTAACTATGCCGGCTATAATTCTGCCGATAATAAGTGCGCCTGCTAATGATATATATAAATCAAGTGCAGATTTTTTTGTATGTACAAATTTCATCAAAAGTGACGATATAAGCGCATAGCAAGTGAGTTCAACAAGCATGGAAGGAAGCATTGCAACAGGCGGCATACCGGTAAGTACACTTGAAAGAAGTACACCGGAAATGCCGCACACTGCCGCATATTGCGGCGCACAAATAAGCCCACATATCAGCACCGGTATGTGCATCGGGCAATATATAATTCCTGCTTGCGGTATACTGTGAAACGCCATTGGAAAAACAACGCAAAGCGCAATACAAACAGCAGTAATTATTGATTGTTTAACTACACTCATTTTACCAAATGTGTTGATTTTTAAATTATTATTTTTCATTTATTTTTCTCCTTTATATCCTCTTGCTTCAAGAGCAAGTGAAAGTTCATCAGCCCGTTTAAAAGCATTTATAAATATAGGCACAATTAGCGGAATTACGCATTTAGCTTTTTTCAGCGGATTTTTTGATTCAAATTCAGCACCGCGCGCTGTTTGTGCTTTTTTAATATTTTGTGTTTCAATTAAAAGAGTGGGTACAAATTGAATTGAAACAGATAAAATTAAAGCCAAATTTTCTGTCGGAATTTTAAAAATTCTTAACGGCTTTAAATAAAAACTTATTGCTTTAGTTATTTCTATCGGTGAAGATGTTGAAATAAAAAGCTTTGACCAAAGAATAACAAAAAGCACATTTAATACAATTATTGC
>CAVLCX010000211.1:0-525 GCA_963661525.1 bacterium | reverse complement strand
CTGATTATAGAAAAGGGAATTCATACAGAAAATGATTAAATAAAAAGACCACAAGCTTTTAACAGCCGATAAAAAGTATTTCAATTTAATTTTGGAAATTATGATAAAAAGCGTCAGTACCGCAAAGTTTATTAAATACATTACAGTATTATTTGATATTACCGTAAAAACCAAAGCTAATATTAAGCAAGGTATTTTATATTTTACATTTAATTTATGAATGGGGGAGTTAATATTTATGTAAGCCCCCGTCAAAATGTTTTCCATTCTATTCTCCAAAACAAGTTATCAACGAATTTAATAAATCATTATATTTAATTATATTATCGGGAATTGGAATATCATTTGCTTTAAGTAAGTTTATAATATTTTTACTGCTGCAAGTACCAATATTAAGTTCATCAAGCATTTGCTGTTTTTCAAATACTATATTCGGTAAATCATCAAGCACAATTTTTCCGTTATTCATAACAATAATTCTATCGGCATATTCTGCCAAATAATCTAAATTGTGTGATATTATAA
>CAVLCX010000210.1:2474-3674 GCA_963661525.1 bacterium | reverse complement strand
TCATTGTACACTATGGGCACCTCCAACACCTATATTGTTAATGCTCACAGCTTTTCTCCAGACTTTACAAAGTGTCTCTTCGTCGAGAAATGAAATCGCAGATGTGGCGATCAGATTAGCTTTTGCAATTTCTTTCATATAATCATCAGATAAAGTTGTGATATAAATACCAATGTTATCTTTAGACATCCTCTGTGGGTTCTCGCACAAAACTAAACTATTCTTTCTTAAACCAGTGTCTTCTGACATCAGTAGTACGTGAGTTGGCATGTTTAATTTCTTTAGTGAGGTTGTTAGTGGCAATGCAATGACGTTAGGACTGTTTTTATTTCCTAAGTTGTTTTGGAAGACAACCCCTGGTCGCCAGCCAGATTGCTCACTACCATTACCCTCGAAGTACATATTGTAGATTTGACCGATTTTAAAATCGTTGTTTTCAGAATAATATTTTTTTATAATAATTACCTCGTTTCTTAATTATCTAACTTGGAAAAAACAATTTACCATTACTTGGTAATTTAATATTATCACCAACGGTTTTAAAAATCAAGGTTTTACAAGTAATTATTATTCGTCATCTCTAACAAATTTCTTTAATTATCCCTATACTCTTTAGTGCATACCTAACAATATTGTGGCATCATACTGCAATTTTTTTATGAAATACGATATTTCTTCTTCGTTATTACAAGTAGTTAATGATATTCTAATAGACGACAAAGCTTCGTTTTTTTGAAGACCTATCGAAGATAGCACATAACTTGGCTCAGAGCTTCCTGAATTGCAAGCGGAGCCAGCAGATAGATATATACCATCATTGTACAACATTAGTTCAAGTGCTTCGGCACTTATACCATCTATTCGAAAATTGACTATTTTATTTGAATGATAATTTATATGTATTTTATCTGAAATCTCACAATTTTTAAGACAAGAAACAAGGAAATCGGTTAAAAATCGTGTTTTTTCTATTGAATTATTACTTTTGAATTCTCTTAATGCCGCAGCAAGCCCAGCAATATACGGAACATTTTCAGTACCGCCTCGCAAATGATACTGTTGTTGCCCACCAAATATAATGGGCGTCATGTTATTAGAAATAGGTATTTTATTATCGCTAATAATCAAAGAGCCAATCCCTTTTGGTGCACGAAATTTATGACCTGAAATTGATATCATATCAACCTTCAATTTGTCAAA
>CAVLCX010000210.1:0-2464 GCA_963661525.1 bacterium | reverse complement strand
CAAAATCAATATCAGTCTCAGTAACTCCCTGTACGCAATCAGAATGGAAAATTATATTCTTATCAGATAAAAAGTTTCCTATTTCGGCAATCGGATTTAATGAACCTAATTCATTATTTGCTAACATAATTGAAACTAAGCCTGTTTGTTCAGTTATGCTGTTTTTGAGAGTGTCTAAAGAAATTGTTGCATCATGCTGAACCGGTAAATATGTCACATCAAATCCATGTTTTTCCAAATATTTAAAAGAATTAAGAATCGACTTATGCTCAACACATGAGGTAATGATGTGTGTTTTCCCCATTTGCCTCAAATAATCTGCACATCCTAAAATAGCAAAACTGTTAGATTCTGAGCCTCCCGAAGTAAATATAACCTTTGAATTGGTGGCGTTGAAAAATCTTTTAATATACTCACGAGAGGCACTAACAGCATCTTGTGCTTTTACTCCAAGAGGGTATAGGCTACTTGGATTACCATATTCTTCCATAAAATACGGTAGCATTGCAGCCACAACGCCCGGAGATACACTTGTTGTAGCTGCGCTATCAAAATAAATTCGTTTTATACTTATCGCCTCATTTTAGTATTAATATCCGTAATTACGTCGTCTACATTCATGATACAAAGCCCAAATTGGGTCTTCTTTTCCATATGGACAACCACTTGTCCTTATCATTTCCCAACCTTCCCTGTCTGCGATTTCTTTAATTGGTTTGTGCAGTTCGGCTAATGAGCCATAGTCACTCCTTACAAACTTCTTACCCCAAATTTCTTCGAACTCCGCATACTGTTTTGGATCGTCACTAAGCAACAAGTTGAGCAAATAGCGCTGCCTCTTTTCGTTTGTACCGATGTAACCTTGTTCAAGCTTGTCATCAATTTTTTTTGCGTGTTTTTTTTCGGAGATACTCTTGCCTGTTAAAAGCGCACTACCTCCTGCGATTGTGAATAAATTTACTAATAATCCCATAATACTTACTTCCTTTCAACTTATTATTCACTACTTATATAATAGAGGATTTTTGTCCTCTTGTAAACTAAAATACATTATTTTTTTACTTTAATAATCCATCGGCACCAATAATTGTACCATCAGACCCTGACACTTTTGGTAGTTCGCCGTTCCACTTATTGGCGATCTCGTAATCAATAAGATTTTTTGAAATTGATTTGTTAAGTTTTTCGTTCGCCTCCGCCTGTGCATCAGCTTTAATTTTAGTAGCAGTCGCCTCTGCTTCGGCGGCGATTTTCTTCTTTTCTGCCTCAGCCTCTGCATTTACAACTGCCGATTGCTTATCTGTTTCGGCTTTCTTTAATTTTTGTTCAGCAACCTGCTTGTCCTCAACCGCTTGCTTATATGCCTTTGAAAATCCAAAATTGATAATATTCACATCATTTACATATATACCTTGTGCATTAAGCTTCTTGTTAATCTCACCAATAAGTTCTTTTGAAACATTGCTTCTTGAAGTGATACATTCTTCAGCCGTATATTTGGCTGTTACTGCTTTAAGAACTTCGTTTACTGCCGGTGTTACTAAAACATCTTCGTAATCTTTGCCGACATTCTTAATAATCGAATATGACATCGTAGTATCTATTCTGTAACTTGTAGCGAGCTTGGCTGAAACGGTTTGTAAGTCCTTCGTAGAAGACTCTGTTTCGATTTCAAGCTTAACAATTCTGTTATCTACCTTCGTCACCTTTTGCCAAGGAGCTTTTATATGTAACCCCTCTTGCAGAACATTACTGCTTATTTTTCCGAATGTCGATACAACACCCGTGTGCCCTGCTCCTACTTGCGTGATTGAAAATAATGCCGTAATAATCACAATCGCTACGACGGCAATCATAATCACGTCTTTCTTTTTTAATCTTAAATCCATTTTCGTCTCCTTTTTTATTTATAAAATATGTATTTTATTTATTCCTTTCGGTAACAATAAATACATTATTATCTTTTTTCTTTATTACATCGTATTCATCATAGAATTTTGTAACGTTTACATCATCTGAAATTTTCACTTCATACATTGGAGTTACAATCCCGCTAATCATACCAATGCCTGCTACAAGGATACAAAGTACAAGCATTGCTTCAATTGATATACTGTGTATTTTATCTAAAACTCTATCTTCGGCGTTATGTATAATTAGTACATCTCTTATGAATATTATATTTACAATAAAAGTCATAATTAAAGCCATCGCACAAAATGCAATAGCAACATAATCTCTTGTTTCATTGATAATAATTACTCCATCAAGCAATAGTCATCAACTCCTTTCATTATGTTAATTATCCTATCAAACAATACTGGCTGGTATCCTATCCTTTCGACACAAGCACAAAAACTATTTTTGGTAAAATCTCTATACATCGTGTCATTGTGCACATGACCATATATGTACCCGTAAATATCAGCTCCTACCGTACGCGGAGTGTGCGAGAGTACATAAT
>CAVLCX010000209.1:2501-3691 GCA_963661525.1 bacterium | reverse complement strand
TTTTCATACCCAAATGGCTCATACCGATTTCATATGTATCGGGAAAGCAAAATGCATATCGAATATCAACTTTTTCTTTATCTTTAACAACTGCATTAAGTTCACCGCCTATATATCTTGCCGGTTTTTGAACATATTGAAGCAGTTTTTCAACTTCTTTTTTCATAAATATAATTTAACCTTTCGGGTATTTTAATCATAATTGATACTGTATATAATCAAATAAACGGTTACAAAAAGCAATGAATATACTTTTTTATAAATTATCATATACAAACATAAAATGCAAACAAAAACAAGCGTAATTATACTCAATATTTTTGATGCTTTAAGCGAAAACAATCTAACTACCCTGCCGAAATCAAGAGGATATACAGGAAGCATATTAAGTAAAAACAAAATTAAATTTATTTCGTCTTTAAAAAGTAAGTACAGTATCAAATTAACGGCAGGCCCGCTGATTAAAACTATACATTCTTTTAAAATCGCTAAATCGTCATTATATTTTACTGCAAGCCCGTAATACGAAAATTTGATTTCATTAGGAAAACTTTTGCAAAAAAGCAAAGCTGACAAATGCCCTATTTCGTGAAGTGCCGAAAACAGCAATAGTAAAAGCATTTGTTTAGAATTAAAAATTGCCGATATACTTAAAACAAATATAAAAATATAATCAATGCAAACATCACATTTTTTTATTTTAAAACGCATAAAATCACCGTTATATATTACGATGATAAAAATGCTTTAATCACTGTTTTCTTTTATCAATAAAGCTTTGAAGAATTACCACTGCCGAAACTGCGTCAACATTTTCTTTTCTTTTCTTTCCCCTGACATTATTGCCGGATAATATATCGTGTGCAATTACGGTAGTAAGCCTTTCATCCTCATATTCAATCGGAATATTGATTTCGTCTTTTAAAAGTTCACCGAGTTCTTTGCACTTATCACATCTAAAGCCATAAGTACCGTCCATATTACGCGGCAACCCAATCACAACCATTTCCGGTTTTTCCTTATCAATAATTGATTTGATTTTTTCCACAAGCTTCGGCTGATAACTTTCATTTATAGTAGTATACGCACTTGCGAGTATTTCATTTTTATCACAAAAGGCAATGCCGGTTCGTGCATCGCCGTAATCAACAGACATTATTTTCATAAAAAAACTTTCCGCACTCTAATCA
>CAVLCX010000209.1:0-2491 GCA_963661525.1 bacterium | reverse complement strand
ATTTTCATAAAAGATACCTTTCAAAGCATTTATTCAGCAAAGAAAGGAAAATCGCATAACGACCTTCCTTTCTTAACATCATCATTGTTAAATTATTACTGAACAGCATTTTCAGCAGGCTGCGCTTCGGTTGATGGAGCTTCGGTAGCAGGTGCCTGCGTTGTTTCAGCCTGCGATGTTTGTTCAGTTTTATTTTCGGCAGTAGTGGAATTGTCATTATCTTTGTCGGAATTATCAGAAGCCGATGTTGTACTTTCAGATGAATTATCAGAATCGCTGTCGTAATAACCGCCACCTGAATGGTTACCTGTGCAATTTGCGGGCAAATTATCAACATCATACCAACCGTATGCACCTGTTCCGCTTCTCAGCTTACCGCAAGTTCTGCAATATGATTTTTTGACTATTCCGTCACTTTCAGGAAACTTGGTTTCATAGCTGATATTCTTTTCATCAAGCTTTGCATAAACTTCTTTCATAACCGTGTTCCAAATAGTACCCGACGGGTTTGGTGACAGGTTATAAAATACCTCCTTAGGCTTATCATAACCATACCATACACCTGCAACAAAATCAGGAGTACCGCCGATAAACCAACGGTCTTTATTATCATTAGTTGTACCTGTTTTACCGAAGCATTCAATACCCGAAAGCTTATATGTTGTACCTGTACCCTCTGTCATAACAGTTTGAAGAAGCTTATTCATAACCCAGCTTGTATTTTCACTTAAAGCGGTTGATTTAGTCTTCTCCGGGTCTTTTTCAATCAAGACATTGCCCTGACTGTCAAGAATTTTGTAATAACAATAAGGTTCATAATAACTTCCGCCGTTACCGAAAGATGCATATGCAGTTGTAAGTTCAAGCACAGTTGCGCCGTTAGTTAACGAGCCGATTGCAAGTGGACCGTAATCAGAGTCACGAACACTGTCAAGTGATGAAATATGGAAATTTTCCGTAATAAAATCATATGAATAATCAACACCGATTTTATCAAGTGTTCTTGCCGAAATTGTATTAAGCGACCTTGAAAGACCGTATTGAAGTGTTACGCTTCTTCCGGAGTAGCTGCCACCCTCATTTACCGGCCAAGGCTTGCCCTCAACGGTTTTAAAAGGTCTATCCTGCTGAATTGTTGACCAGTAAACATCTGTTTCACTGTCTTCTTTTGTCTTTTCAAGAGCAGGGCCGTAAACAGAAAGCGGCTTAATAGTAGAACCCGGCGGTCTGTTAGAATTAGTAGCACGGTTCAAAACCATAGATGCTTTTTTCTTACCGGTGCCGCCTACAATACCCATTACTCGTCCGTCATAGCCCATTACAACCATTGCGCCCTGCACGGTTTCATCAGGCATACGCTTGTAGTTTTCATATACATCTTCCATTGAATCTTGAACATCAAAATCAACTGCTGTATAAATCTTCAAGCCACCGCCGTAAACAAGGTCGTGAGCTTTTCTGCTTGTATATCCCATTTTTTGTAAATCTTCCTGAACAGTGGTTATTACATAATCTGTGTAATAATCGGTTACACTGTTAGATTTTGATTTACTACTGTCATCTTTAATTTGTGAGCCTTTATAGTTCTTACTGTTTGTAAATACCATTTCGTAAGCTTTAGCTTGCTGATATTCGTCTTCTGTAAGATATTTAAGGTCTGTATCCTTCATAGCAAAAAGCACATCTATCTGGCGCTTTCTGTTATTTTCAGGTTCGTTAAGCGGGTCATACTTACTTGGATACTGGGTAATAGCAGCAATACAAGCAGCTTCAGCCGCATTTAAATCAGATACTTCTTTACCGAAATAAACTTCAGCCGCAGTTTTGACACCGTAGCAACCGTTTGAAAGATAAATTGTATTTAGATACGCTTCAAGTATTTGGTCTTTACTAAAGTTTCGTTCAAGGTTTAATGCTTTTAATATCTCATTAAATTTACGAACATAGGTAACTTTGTTATCATCAGTAAGGTTTTTGATAAGCTGCTGTGTTATTGTAGAACCGCCTTGGTCGTTATTCTTTAAAAATACGCCGATAGTTCTAATCCAGTCAACACCGTGGTGCTTATAAAAACGCTTGTCTTCTATTGATACAAATGCTTCCGGAATGTATTTGCTCATATCATCAAGATTAACCCAAATACGATTTTCCTCACCGTGAAGCCTTGTTATTTCAACAACATCATCACCGTCATATCCATAAATAAACGATGTCTGGTTTTGGCCTACTTTAGCTTCGGTAGTAAGGTCAAACACAGGGTCGCCGTAAACAACACTGTATCCGTATATAGCCATAACGGAAAAGCAAACTAATCCGACAACACCGATAACCATAAGTGCGCCCAAAGCAACACGGCCTATATTTGAAAGCACTTTTTGACCGGGAGTTTTATTCTGCTTGGCTTTTTTCTTTTTGAGCTTTTTTTCCTGCTTTTGAACAAGCTCTTTTTCTATATCACGGCCACGCTGGATTTTCTTTGCTTTTTTATCAC
>CAVLCX010000208.1:0-3696 GCA_963661525.1 bacterium | reverse complement strand
CTTTGCACCTTTGTGCAATAATATTGTTTGCAAAAAAGATAAATATAAAGTAAAGAAATTTTGCTATTAAAATTTAATTTTTCCAAAAAAATAAGACGGGAATTAACCCGTCTTATTTTATGTAATTTATAATTTTTTAATTGCCTGATTTTCAATTTTTTCGCTTAATCCGTTAAAATTATATCCGTAAAAGTGACCGTCCGGATAAAGCTCCATAAGCGGCTCTAAAACAAATCTTCTCTCTTTATATCTTGGATGAGGAGTAGTAAGATTTCTTGTTTGAATTACTATATTTTCAGCAAATATAATATCAATATCTATAATTCGCGGTCCGTTTTTGATTGAACGAACTCTGCCGAATCCCGCTTCAATTCCCAACACTGCGCCTATCATTTCATATGGATTAAAAATACTTTGCACTTCAACGCAAATATTATAAAAATCCTGCTGCTCATCATAACCGACAGGTTGAGTTTCATAAATTGAACTTTTGAGTACAACCTTTGTTTGCGGCAAAAGTTCAATGGCATTAACAGCCTTTTCTATATTTTCTTTACGGTCACCTATGTTTGTGCCGATTCCAAGTACATAGCGCATCATCTTTCCCTCTCAATCTTTACACCCACATATGAAAAGTCAGCTTTCATAGGTGCTTCCGGTTTTTTTAATGTGATTTTTACTTTTGAAACATCAGAATATTCTTCTAAAATTGCGTCAGCCGTGATTTGAGCCACTTTTTCAAGTAAATTATACTTCTTTTCAGTCACAACCTTTGTAACGGTTTTAATGACTTTTGCATAGCTTACCGTGTCATCCACATCATCGCTGTAACAGGCTTTAGTCATATTAACAAATAAGTCAATATCAAAAACAAAATTTTGCCCGTTAATTTTTTCTTCTTCATTAACTCCGTGATATGCAAAAATTTTTAAATCACGAATTAAAATCCTGTCCGTAAAAAAACCACAACCTCTCATTACTAAAACACGACGGTTTTATTACATTCTGTTTTCATATGAATCACGCAAAGCCTGAGCCATATAGATACCCTGCTTTTCATGCGAAACATCATGTAAGCGAATAATATCTACACCTTGCATTACAGCAACAGTATCGGCGGCAATGTTACCGTATGTTCTTTGCTTAGGTTCATCCTGCCTGCTGCCCTCGCCTATCACCCTTTTTCTTGATGTGCCGAGAAGAAGAGGATAGCCTTCTTTCTTATAATAACCAATTTTTGTCAAAAGTGCAAGGTTTTCTTTGTATTGTTTACCAAAACCTATTCCCATATCAAGACAAATCTGTGATTTATCAATGCCAAGGCGCTCACATTCGGCTGTTGAATTTTCAAAAAACTCTTTAATATCATCGGGTGTGCCTGCACTACTGTGCATAATTACCCAGCCTGCTTTGCTTTCTTTGATGATTTTTGCCATGTTGGGATTTATTATGCCGCTTACATCATTTATTATGTCAGCACCAAGCTCAAGCGATTTTTCGGCAACATACGGATAATATGTATCAATTGACACAGGCACATCTATTTTTCCTTTAACAGCCTTTAAAACGCTTTCAAGCCTTTGCCATTCCTCTTTATCAGAAACGGGAATATGGCCCGGTCTGGTGGACTGTGCGCCGAAATCTATAATATCTGCCCCGTCTTTTACAAGATTTACGGCACATTCTACTGCGTCTTCGCATGAAAAATGGTCGCCCCCGTCTGAAAAGCTGTCAGGCGTAACATTTACAATACCCATAATGAGTACATCTTTACCGTATTCGATATTTTTATTTTTACATTTCCAAATCATTTTATTGCTCCAAAAACCAAATGGCAAATTATTTTAAAAGTGATAAAACTTCCGCTCTTGTTTTAGCGTCTGTGCGCATAATTCCGCGAAGAGCAGATGTTTGAGTTTTTGCACCTGCACTTTTTACACCGCGCATAGTCATACACATATGCTCAGCTTCCATAATAACCGCAACACCCTTTGGCTGAAGATTATCATTAAGAAAATCTGCAATATCACTTGTAAGCCTTTCCTGAACCTGCGGCTTTTTTGCAAAATTATTTACTATTCTTGCAAGCTTTGAAAGGCCGATAATTTTATTATCACTCGGAATATAGCCGATATGTGCCATACCGAAAAACGGTAACAAATGATGTTCACACATTGAATAAAAAGGAATATCTTTTACGATTACCATTTCATCATTTGAAACTTCGTCAAAAAGTTTAATGTGCTGCTTTGGGTCTTCCGTTAAGCCGTCAAATATTTCTTCATACATATTAGCCACTCTTTTAGGTGTTTCCACCAAACCCGGCCTGTCCGGATTTTCACCCACAGCCAATAATATTTCTCTTACCGCATTTTCTATTCTTTCCTTATCCATAAATATATCCTCTTATTTTGTAAAATAACCTTTTGCATTTTGAAGTGTTTTTTTAGTAATTTTATTATTTTTATATTTTATCTCTGCACCGTAAATGCTGATACCGTTTTGCGAATTGCATAAAACAGTGATTTTATCATCGGCAGCAGCATAATCACGAACTGTGATATTTGTATTTGCTTTAGTTACCAAATCTTGAAAGAAACTGTCTTTTTCAGCAAAATTTTCTGCATTTAACTGCTTTGAAAGTGATGTAAGCAAAATATCGTTTGCACCCGATTGATTATTACCGCTTTCAAGGTAATACCTTACCAAATTAACTGCCTGTGAACCTTTAATTACCTGCTCCCCTGCTTTTATTCTGACTGTATAAGGAACGGCAGTTTTGTTATTTTTATACTTAATATCCGAGCTGACAGCATAATTAACCGAACCTAAAGAATCATAGTAATCTGCAAATTTATCTTTTTCAAAATCAATGTAATAATCAATTGAAGTGGAAAACATATTTTCAACAGCAGATTTAACATTTTGCACACCCGAATGTGAATAGATATACGAAAGTGTGCTTCCGTCATATTCGGTTGACGGTTTTAATGCACAAACTTTATATGAAGTGTTATCAAAATCAACCTGTATAAGCTCGGCAAAAAGCAAACTTTCCTTTTCACTTACGGTGACTATATAATTTGTTTTACCGCTGACTTGCGGTAATTCAATAGTACTTTCTTCAACTGCCTGTGTAGTTGATAAATTTTCAGGTTCAAAAAACTTTTTAACGCTGAAATCATTTTTTGCACCCACGCAAATCATAAACACAAGCGAAAACAAAACTATAATGACAAGAGCAATAAGAAGAATTTTTTGCTCTGTTGATTTTTCTTTATTAGTTTTTGAGAAAAATATATCTCCCCGATTTTTAAAAATTCTCATATTGCACCTCCATTTTGATTATTATACAATATCGTATTTTATTTTACAACTACTAATATATTTTTATTTCTATATATCTATATAATATTCTATATAATAATATATATAAATATTTAAAATAAGTATTGATTAAATACATTTTATATGCTAATATAGATTGTATATAGAAAATTAATTTGGAGTATTGTATTTTTAGGTGAAAATACGGAGGTAGAAATGGACACATATAAAGAAATTTGGAATGCCGTGCTTGCCTATTGCGAGCAAAGAGTTACGGAAACGGCTTTCAATTTATGGATAAAAAAGACTGAATTTGTAAGCTTTGAAGCGGCAACAATTACCTTAAGGCTTCCGAGTGCAATGTATATG
>CAVLCX010000207.1:0-3715 GCA_963661525.1 bacterium | reverse complement strand
ATATTCAATTTTCAAGGTTCAATGATGTTTAAAATTAACATCATAAAATCCTAAAAGTTTTTAGGACTTTATGATACTAATTTTGTCTTTCACTTTTAGTATCATTTAATTTCCTATGATTTTAAAACACAAGTTTTTGTTCCAATGCATAAAGCTTTTAGTACAATGTAATTTAATACTGTTCTAAAACAGGTACGGCTGTCATTTTTAGCTATTTGGACTTTTAGTACCATGTGATTTTCAACAATTCTAAAACTCAAAATTACAAAATTAATCATTGTTAAATAGCTCTATCTCATGCTCTGATATAATTGCAAGCGGACTAACTATTTAACCTTTGTTCATTCATTACTATCTAACATAAATGTTTAGCGATAGCTTCTGGTAGCTAATTCTACCTAAAAGGCTTATTAACCTTTTCATAATATATATAGTAATATTTTTTAAAAACCGAAAATTTATTTTATTATTTTTGAAAATTTAATATATTTTTTACAAATTGGAAAAATATAACAGTAGACAAATAAAAACAAATAGTGTAGAATAATATTTGTTCACTTAACACATTGGCAATTCGTAAAGAAATTTTCTAACAACTTACATAAGTTTCTTTGATTATATATAGTAACAAAAAACAAAAAACACATAAAAAAATGTCATATTTATCCAAACGGTTTCTTTTGTATAAATCAATATAGAAAAATCCACAAGCGATAGAATTTTCGTATTGTAAATAAAGCTAATATAAAACGAAAACATCTCAAAGATTCCCTTGTTGTTGGTAAAAAATCGAACATAATTTAGCACCTTGTTGAATCAAGGTGCTTTTTTACTGCAAATTTCTTATAGCTTAAACTCCTTATCCATCCATTTTTTACCACAATCATGGCAAAGATAACAGTAAACAGTAATATTATTGTTGATACTGCTAATAGGATGGCTTAATTCGGAAACATATACCGAACAACAATAAGGGCAAGTAACAGCATAACGATTTATTAACGCTTTCTTGTAAAAGGTTTTCATAATTATTTTTTCAACCTCACTTTTCTATGTAATCTGATACGAACCATTTGTATTTTCACCGTTAATGCTATATAATTACAATATTATTAAGATTGGAGAATTGTAATAATGAGAATAGCATTAGACCAAAATGGTAAATTAGTAAATATTAAAGATATTAATTCTGATAACAAAGGAAATAAATATTATTGTCCTTACTGTAAAACGGAAGTAATTGTTGCATCATTTGAAGGAGATTATTCAACATATTTTAGAGCCAAAAACAAGCACGACAAAAATAGTGATTGTAAATATATATCTGATTATTTTGAAAAATCTAATAATATGATAGATAAACATTCACTCGAAGATATTTTTGAAAAAGGCAATTCAAATAAAAAAGATGAGAACAAACAAAAAAATAATGATGGTAATCATATCGGTGATGCAACAACTCACAATGTGCATACTACAAAACAGCTATACGCTTATTGTCGTGCTAATGACTACAACACAGAATACCTTAACGGATTAAAAATCAAGGACTTCTTCATCAACAAAGATACACTTGATTATAATATTATTAATAATGGTATATCAGGTTTAAAATTAGTTGAAGGTAATATTGTTATTTATGATAAAAAAGCGCATGAATTCACGATAGAAATTCAATCAACAACAGATACAAATAAAAATCTAAAACTAACATTGCGTGTTTTAGACACTAAATTATTTTGGAAAATTGAAGATAAATATTTTAATAATTTTAAAAAGTACATAAAAACTAAAATAGTTGTTTTTGGTAATTGGTTTTCACAAGAAGAAAATGAGCATGGAAGTAAGACATATAGTATCATATCTAATACGAAAAATATAATATTTAAGTTTTAGTCTCCACTTTTCTTCCACTTTTCAAAATATTCGTCACTGTTTAAAAGAAATTTTTCAATGTTTTTTTCATCATATAATTTTGCTATATTTTTCTTTAACTCATTAATAATGTATGCAACATTTTCCTTATTAATTGGTACATCAATAGGGCAACAAAACAATATACTATCCATATATAAATATCCACTACCAATTATTGCTGGAATATCCCTGCGTTTTGGGAAGTAATCAGATGCACAAAAATAATAGCCATCATTTGATTTCCAAACGACATATAAATCATCTGTGCTTTCCAATACTTCTGTTTTATAGCTCAAGTCATTTAAAGTATTTACTAAATCATTAACGATTTTTTTAGGTATTTTCTCAGGATTCATTACTTATTTCCTCTCAATTATTGTTAAGCATATCTTTTTTCCACATATTATAAGCATCATCTTGTTCATTAATACAAAACATTCCCTTACTATTTTCTTTTATATCTCTTAAATAATATTTATTAAGTAAATTACAATAATGAATAATATTATCTATTTCAACCGGACATTTTAACCCCTCATAAAACCCTAAATATGCTGTATTATTACCTTTGGTTAAATATCCAAGTGCCATATTTTCTATTTTTTGAAATTTTTTCAGAACAAAGAAATAAACATCTGCGATTACATATAACCCAATATCTGTTTTCCAAGTAACAAATACATCATAATCAGTTTCAATAATTTCAGGCTTATATCCATGTAATTTCAGTATTTCAACTAAATCGTTAGCTTCCCTACTTACTTTTTCAATAAAACATCTTTGTTTCCACATTTGAAAATATGTATCACTGTTAGAAAGAAATTTTGTTATTTCTTCAGCATTATGATTTTTATTTATTAGTTTATTTATTTTACTCATAACACTGATAATTTTTCTTTTGTTCACCGGTGGTACTATTGAAAAATCGAAAAACATATAATCCATAAACAAGTATCCGATTCTAAAATTAGTGGGTAAAGTAGTGTCAAAGAAATCAGGTTCAGGAGAATAATAAGATGCAAAATAATAATGACCATCTTCTGATTTCCAAATAACATATAATTCTTCTTTATCTTCTAATATTTGTGTTTCGTATCCTAATTCTGTCAAAATATCAACCAATTTATCTACAATACTCTTAGGGAGTTTTCTTTCTTTCAAATGTAATCTTTCTGACATATATAATCACCTCAATATTTTTCGTTCTGACAGTATATAGTGATTTTTTACTAAAAATACATTTTTTCAATGTGTTTTTTGTTTATAATTTGATTTTAATACCGTTTTTTTGTTTAAACAACAGGTAAATTTTGGTAAATAGACACTATAAATAGGACAGTATGTATGAACTTAATATTGAAATTTAATTTGTGATAATATATAATTAAATAAAGAAAAAAACATATAATTATATAAAAAGTAATTTATCGGAGTGATTATATGTGTAATATAAATAATAAGGAGGAATATAATATGGCAGTATTAACAGTACCAATAAGCAGAACTTTTGAAGTTGCGCCGGAAAAAGCAGCAGAATTCATTGAGCGTTCTCAAAGAGAATCTGGCAAATCAAAAGAGACTCTCCTTAAAAGATTAGAAGAACATGATAAAGGTAATTTGACTTGGAAACTGAACAAATAGTAAAAAAAGAATATGAAATGTTACCACTTTCCTCAATTAACGATAAATTAATTGAGGAATTTTCTTGTGGTAATAATGAATTAGATAATAAACTATTCAAAATGAAAAATTCTAATGATAAATTAACTACAATAGGGCTTGTTGAATGCTATAAAAA
>CAVLCX010000206.1:2312-3717 GCA_963661525.1 bacterium | reverse complement strand
CTTTTACTGATAAAGATTTAAAAGATAATACTGTTTATCAATATCAAATTTGCTCAGTAAGTAATGATGTTAAAAGTGCAAAATCAGATATTATTGAAACAAAAACTACTAAAAAATATCAAGCAAAAGTTTCAGGTAAATGTAAAACTTGGGCTAATTATCAAGCAGTAACAGATACGAGTTCACCACAATACAAATTATTAAATTCAGATGGATGCTATACAGATGAAGAAACAGGAATCAGAATGGTTGATGATTGTTATTGTGTCGCTCTTGGAAGTTATTATGGTTCAAAAATAGGTCAAAAATACTTAATAAAGCTTTCATCAGGAAATGAATTTAAGGCAATTCTTTGTGATCAAAAATCAGACAGACATACTGATGAAAAACATCAGTATGCAAAAAAGAACAAAGATATAATTGAATTTTATATTGATAAGGCATATAAACCGTCTTGCGTAGACGGAAGTTACAATGCACTATCTCAATTTAGAGGTTCAGTTGTATCAATTGAAAAAATCAAATAGGAGGAAGAAATGAATCAGCAAATTACATTTGCTTCGATAATTGCCGAAAATAACAAACCTGAACCTTTATTTTCGGTTGGCGATTTAGTATATTGCCTTATATATGATGAAATTCGAGAGGTTAAAATAACTAAACATTTTGAATTGAAAGATAAAGAAAATCTATTTCGTGAACATCGTTATGTAGGTGATACAACGGATGGAAAACATCAAGAATACTTTGGTGAAAACGATTTTGGAAAAGAAGTATTTAATACTTTTGATGAGGCTAACAAAATGGCGCAAGAAAACTCAGCATCAAATCCGTGTGTTGATTTTTCTAAAAAAACCATTGTAAAACAAATTGTTGAACTTGACGAAAATGAAAATTGGAAACATGAACATTGGCACAGATTCATTCTTTTGTTTGATGATAATTCTGTGGTATATAAAGATACAGTTTGTTATTCATTTGCTAAAAATTTTGATGATGAAAGGGATGCACTTAAGTTTTTTGAATATATAAAGAAAAAATTTGAAACATCAAGTAGTAACACATGCAAATTCAAACTGGCAAATATAGATGTTATTTTGCCGGAAGAACTGCAACTTTATTATTGTTGTGATTCTAAAAAGTTTGATGTTAACAATTATGCATCAAGAGAATACTTTTATAACCATTATTTTAAACCAATGTATTTATTTTAACCCATGCATTGATTAAACATAATTAAGGAGGATTTTTGTATGAATACAAAAGAAGAAAAAGAAATAATTACTTCTTCAAAAGAAAACAACACTGAACAAAAAACAGAAAAAGTTGAAGTTGAAAAGAAAACTTCAAAAACCACTAAAAAAACGACTAAAAAGGTTGCAGAAAAAAGCAGTGAATATAATCC
>CAVLCX010000206.1:0-2302 GCA_963661525.1 bacterium | reverse complement strand
CCGTTAAACCCGGCAAATTTACCTGTTCCAAACACATTTGACATTGAAAAGTCATTGACAAAAATCGAAGATGTGGATGAAAACGGCAAACCAAAGGTAACAAAGTATATGCCTGTTGCCGCAAGACTTGCTTGGTTTCTCCAAAACAATCCTAATATTCCTTCACCACTTACTCAACTTGTAAGTGCTGATAACGGAATAATTATTTATGAAGCTACATTGGCTGATGAAAACGGCAAAATTTTGGCTAATGCTCACGGTGTTGATATGCTTGCTAATTATGCACCTGAATATGCGTATATGGCTTACTTAAAAGCTGAAACACAAGCTGTTGGTCGTGTACTTCGTAACAGAGGTTATGGCATTGCATTTGAAGATGAAACCGGCAACGAAGGACAGCCTATTGATAATAAACCGATTGATGGCAAAATTCCTTCGCTTAATGAAACTATTAACGCTGAAGAACCGCCAAAATTAAAAGCTAAAGACAATGCTAAAAATGAAAATGCTAAGAACTCAGCAATTGATGAATCATCGGTTGATTTTGTTCATTTTGATTCATTATCTCAGCTTGAAAAGAACATTGCTGTACTTAAAGCACCATATCCGATTTCAATTGACTTTGGTGGTGAAAATCTTAAAGGAGAAACAACTTGGGTAATTGCAGCTAAATTAAAGAAAGCCGGCAATGGTTTAGATATTCTTGTTAATTCTTTGAATTGGGGATTAAATAAAAATTTGCAAAAGGAATTAAGTGAAGAATCAGACTTGACTTATCCTGTTTTTGCAAAAACTTTGCTTAATCTTCTTGAAGATAAAGAGGCTTATAAAAATGCACTTAATGAAATTAAGAAAAGAAACTTTAATAAAGGCTAAAAAATAAACAGGTAGGTGAAACCTATGTATGATTTGGAAAAACTTAAAAATGGTATTTCCATAATTGATTACGGTCAAAATGTATATGGCTATACACCGGAGAAAAAAAGAACTAACTATTGGGGATTTAAAGAATTCGATTCGCTAATGGTTAATATTAACAAAAATTGTTTTTTTCGTAATTCTGAATATAAACAAGGAGCCAAATCTTCTTCATGCAATCATTCAGCAGGTAGTATATTAGATTTTATAATGCATGTTGAAAATTGCAATTTAGATGAAGCTATAAAAAAACTTGAAGAATATAACGATAAAAACGGTATTGTTGACAAAAACTATCAAGTACGCAAGTATGAAACAAAACCGAAACAATTTGTAATCCCGATTAAAGCGAATACAAATAAACATGCCTTTGGTGTAGTTGTAGACAAGATATTGATAGAGATAAAAGAAAAAGAGATGTTTCGGGTTCATCATATGAAGAATGTTTTTTTGTTGACAATAAGGCATCTTCGTTGATTGTAACTGAAGCAACTATTGATACACTTTCTTTTATGTCTCTTTTGGAAATTAACGGTATCAGGTTTAATAACTACAACCATTTGGGGCTTACCGGTACAAATAAAGCCGCAGCAGTTCTTAATATTCTTGATAAATATCCACATATTACAACACTTTTTACCGCTTTTGATAACGATGAAGCAGGCAAAGATGCGTTTGATTTTGTTTTAACAAATCTTCGCGATAAAATGCATTGGACCGGAAAAATCATAAATGTAAGTTCTACATATGATGATTTAAACGATATTAACGACATTTTAAAAAAATATGTTGAAAATGATGATGAAGATATAATGAAAGAAATTCAAGAATATTTTAAGATGATTAAATGCACTTTTAGGAGGTGATTGTCGTGAAAACAATGGAGGATTTTTTAAAATTAAAAGATAAGTATATTGAAAAAGGTTATTCGGTTAGAGAAATAATCAAATTGTTTAATCTGCTCGACAAACAATATATTGAAAAAATCGGTAATGCTGAAAGTAAAAATGAATTTGATACTTACAGTACAGAAAGATTTATGTTGTTTTGCGTTAAAAGAAGCATGATTGCATCTTTAAATCCTCCTGCAAATTCATTTGAATGTAGTGAATTCGACCAAATTCGTTTTACTGCATAGTTAATTATTTTAAAAAGGGCTTCGTGTTTACGAAGTCCTTCTTTTTTTATTACATATTGACAATGACTAATTATTGCCTTATAATTATTATATAAATTATTATTTTATTTAAGTTATTGTTTTATTGACAGTTATTTTTGATTGATTCAAAATAGCTGTCTTTTTTTATGCCTATTTTTACGGTTATATGTAAAATAGGCATTTTTTATGTAATTTTTTAAAGTAGTAATTTATATAATACATTAT
>CAVLCX010000205.1:0-3722 GCA_963661525.1 bacterium | reverse complement strand
GCTTATACTTGCTATCATATTCCGGAAGTGCTGCTTAATCTTGATAACTGCTTTTCTGTCAGGCTTCGTGCACCGAGAACAGGCTCAATGGATATAGCTACTTATTATTTAAGCTCATATTTATGCGGTTATTCAAAGGCTTTGCTTGAGCGTGCGATCGAGGGCGGATATAATTTCCTTTCTGCGCTCATCGGCTCTGAATCCTGCTCTGAAATGAACAGAACTTATGAGCATTTTAAATTATTGAATCTTGTTGAAAACGATAAGTTTTTTGTAAGTATCGCAGATATTCCTTTTAAGATAGAACCTCATACAATCAAGCATTATACCAATCAAATGCAAATCAAGGTTCTTGATAAACTTCACGAAGTTTACGGTATTGATATTAGTGACGATGCTATCAGAAAAGCTGTTGAAGAGCATAACGAAGTTTGCAGACTTATCACTGAAATAGGCGAATACAGGAAAGAAGAAAATCCGAGAATTACAGGATATGAGTTCCATGTAATAAATTTGGTTACATATTGTTGCCCTAAATATTTAATTATAGATAAGCTTCGTGAAACTGCCGAAGAACTTAAAACAAGAGTCCCTGATGAAAAGAAAAATTACAGAGCTAAAGTTGTAGTAGTCGGTTCTGAAATGGATGACCCTGATTTCACAAAGCTTATTGAAGAATCGGGTGCGCTTGTTGTTGCTGACAGATATTGTTTCGGTTCACTTCCGGGCAGAGAAGTAATTGAACTTAAGGATGACTCAACTCCGCTTCTTGAACAAATAGTTCTTCATTATATGAAAACATGCCAATGCCCGCGTTATATGAGCCAAGAAAAAGTTCACGGCAGAAAAGAATATGTCAGAGATTTGGTAAATATGTATCACGCAGACGGTGTTATTTATGAGCAAATCAAGTTCTGTGAATATTGGGGATATGAGCGTGCGCTTGCGTCACATATAATGACTAATGAATACGGTATACCGTCTGTAACTGTTGACAGGCAGTATACAGCAAGTGCTTCAGGCCAGCTTAGAACGAGAGTTCAGGCTTTTGTTGAAAGCCTTGAAATTAAAAAAATTCAAAAGGATAAGGAGGGAAAGTAATTGGCTAATCAACCTAAAAATCTCGGTAAACTTCATAAAGATAAAACAGGTATCTTAAAGCATAGAGAATGGCGTGGCTTAAAAGATACTATGTATGACTATTACCGCTGGCTCATAACTTGGAAAGATATGATTGTTATGGTGCTTAAAGCTCCTGTTTCAACTGTAAAGGGACTTTGGAGTTATAGATGGATGTGTAGCTATCTTACGGTTCCTGCTTGGATTGATAGGCATACAGAGGGTATGAGGGGCGCACAGCTTCGTATTACCCAGCTTCATTTTAATGCTATGGTTAAGCATGCGTGTGATATGATTCATATGCTTTTCAAGCACGATAAGCATTTTCATCCTAATGATAAGTTTTCTGATAAAGTTGTTTGTATGGATGAATTGTTTTCATTTGAAATTATGGCAGGCTTTCCTAATTTGTACGGTGTTCCTGTTCAAACTATGCCGATTTTCCTTTCTTCAATGGTAGACCAGCATATTACTCCGCCTTATCTTGACGCAACTGAAAGTTATGGTGTCCCTGCCGATGTTTGCCCGCT
The DNA here is from genome assembly GCA_963661525.1 of bacterium. Lineage (GTDB taxonomy): Bacteria > Bacillota > Clostridia > Oscillospirales > Acutalibacteraceae > Eubacterium_R. The sequence continues at coordinate 2,073 of CAVLCX010000205.1, read as the reverse complement.
TCCGTCTGCCGAAGCAGGTGTTGCAATTTGTGATGATTATCCGATGTTCGGTAAAATCTTTCTTTCTTGTAATATGCCGTGTGACGGTTCAACTATGAATTCATCTTTCCTTGAAAGAAGATTTAATATGCCTACCCATGTTGTTAATGTTCCGCTTAGATATACTGAAGAAGCAACACAGGAATACGCAGTTGACGAAGTAAAATCATGTATCAAATTTATTGAGGAGCAAACAGGTGAAAAATTTGATTGGAATTCATATTTTGAAGCTATGAAAGTGTATAATCAGCAGCTTGAATATGAACTTCAGAAATGGGATGTTAATAAAACACCTTATCCGCAAATGACCGGTGCAACATTCTGGCTTTACCGTTTATTCTATTTCCACCTTTCAGGCGGATTTGATAAGCGTTTCTTAAAAACAGATAAAAAAGTTAATAAGATTATGATGAAAGCTTATGAGAAAAAGACACCTTGTTCAAAAGAAATGCGCCACAGAGCTATCGTATGGTCTTGCCCTGCAAACTACTATACTTCACTTGCAAACTGGCTTGAAAATTGCTGGGGTGTAAATGTTGTTATGGATATGGAAACTATGATTTCATACATAATGTACGATACCGAGGATAAGGAAAAATCACTTGAAACTTATGCTAAAACTCTTCAAAGAACTACTATGCGTAAGCATACAAAGGGCGGTTACCAAAATGTAGTTGATGAACTTTGGCGAATTTGTGAAGAGTTTAATGCCGATACGGTTATTATGTATGACCAAATTTCTTGTAAGGGTATGGATGGCCTTAACGGCATTTTTGATGACCAGGCAAGAGAAAGAAATATTAACTTTATTTGGGTTGCACAGGACCTTATGGACCCTCGTACAATTTCAAGAAGAGATATGCGTGAGCAAATCAATAAGTATATGACTACTGTTCTTCAGGAAGAACCGGTTGACCCTACACTTGTTGATTTTGATGATACATTAGCTTGGTAAGGAGTGAATTTTTATGAAATATTTTGGTGGATGCGATGTAGGTTCAACCTACGCAAAATGTGTAATTCTTGATGAAAACGGAAAAATGGTGGCAGACGCTACCGTTAGAAGTAAAATTAACCCTGTTCAAAGTGCCGAGCTTGCACTCGGTGAAGCAATCGGCAAAGTTGACGGTATTAACTCGGCAGAGGATTTATCGTACCTTATCGGTACAGGATATGGCAGAAATAAGGTGCCTTTTGCAGATGAAAATATATCGGAAATCAGTTGTCACGCTATGGGTGTTCATGTAACTAACCCGGCGGTAAAGGCTATTATTGATATTGGCGGTCAGGATGTTAAAGGTATTGCTATTGATACCGACGGTACAGTTAAAAACTTTGCTATGAATGATAAATGTGCTGCCGGTACAGGTCGATTTTTTGAAGCTATGGCAAATGCTTTTGAAATGTCTTTGCCTGATTTCTGTAAACTTTCACTCCAGGCTAAAAATACTATTCCTATCACCGCCCAGTGTACCGTATTTGCCGAAAGTGAAGTTATATCACTTGTAGGTGAGGGCAAGCCTATGGATGAAATTGCTGCCGGTATTCAGCTTGCTGTTGCAAAGCGTTGCTTTGTTATGGCTAAAAAAGCCGGTGCAACAGATTCAATTACTCTTACAGGCGGTTGCGCTAAAAATGAGGGACTTAAAAAAGCTATTGAAAAGGTACTTAAAATTAAAGTTGTTGACCTTTCAATTGACCCTCAGCTTATGGGTGCGCTCGGTGCTGCCGAATATGCAAGACAGAAAGGACTCGCACGATAATGAAAGCTTTATTGATAATTCTTATTGTAATACTTGCTCTTTTTGCTCTTACTTTTACTATCTATTTCTTCAATCTTGATATGAAACTTATTAGGGTTGTGTATGACAAAATGGGTAAGCACTATGATAATCTTGAAAAGAAAGATAAAAGATTGTAATAATTGGAAGTGTATTTATGAAAAAACTCTTTCGTTCTAAAAATGAAAAACTCATTTCCGGTGTTTGCGGCGGCATTGCAACTTATTTTAATGTTGACCCTACTGTTGTAAGG
>CAVLCX010000204.1:0-3724 GCA_963661525.1 bacterium | reverse complement strand
ATAAAGGGTACCGAGCAGAATCTTATCAAAATCTTATCAACGGGCTCTTTGAAAATCTTGAAACCCTTGATATTACTGGGGTTTCAGACTTTTTCGATTTATTCCCACTCAACTGTTCCGGGTGGTTTGGATGTAATATCATAAACCACGCGGTTTACATGGTCAACCTCATTTGTGATGCGATTTGAAACCTTAGCAAGAATATCATATGGGATTTTTGCCCAATCGGCTGTCATAAAATCATCGGTAGTTACAGCTCTTATAGCAACAAGGTGGTCATAAGTTCTATGGTCACCCATTACACCGACTGTTTTCACGCAAGGAAGCACGCAGAAAAACTGTGCAAGATTTTTTTCATAACCGTTCTTTGCCATTTCATCACGAAGCACCCAATCTGCATCTTGAAGTACCTTGATTTTATCTGCCGTAATTTCACCTATAATTCTGACACCAAGACCAGGACCCGGGAACGGCTGGCGCCAAACAAGCTCTTTAGGAATACCTAATTTTTCACCGACTTTACGAACTTCATCTTTAAACAAATCTGCAAGCGGCTCAATAATACCGAGGAATTCAACATCATCCGGAGTATTAACTCTGTTATGATGAGTTTTAATTACATCGGCATCACCCTTGCCTGATTCAATACAGTCAGGATAAATAGTTCCCTGTGCAAAATAACCGAGTTCATCCTGCTTTCTGATTTCATTCCAGAAAACATTGAAAAATTCTGTGCCGATAATCTTCCTCTTCTGTTCAGGGTCAACAACACCTTTAAGCTTTTCAAGGAAAATATCACCGCAGTTAACTCTTACAAAATTCATATCGAAAAGGCTTGTAAATGTTTGCTCAACAAAATCGCCTTCATTTTTACGCATTAAACCTTGGTCAACAAATACACAGGTAAGCTGCTTACCTACCGCACGAGATAAAAGGCCTGCTGCAACAGATGAATCAACACCGCCTGAAAGACCGAGAATAACTTTTTTATCACCGATTTGCTCTCTGAGCTTTGCCACTGTGTTTTCAATAAAGTTATCCATAACCCAATCGCCCTTACAGCCGCAAACTTCATAAAGGAAGTTATAAAGCATTTGAGAGCCAAACTGTGAATGTGTAACTTCAGGGTGAAATTGAACAGCATAAATATTTTTATGTGTATTTTGCATTGCTGCGCAAGGGCATGCATCGGTAGTACCGATAATTTCAAAACCGTTTGGAACTTGCGCAATATAATCTGTATGGCTCATCCATACAATTGACTTTTCATCAACATCTTTAAAAAGCTTTGAATCTTTTTTAGTGAATTCGATTTTACCGTATTCGCTTTGAGGTGCAGTTTTAACTTCACCGTCACCCATCCACGCAATAAGCTGGCAACCATAGCAAATACCTAAAATAGGCACACCGATATTAAGTATATCTTTTGTATAATGAGGGGATGCCATATCATATACGGAATTTGGCCCGCCTGTAAAAATAATACCTTTATAATTATTTTGCTTAATAATTTCAATATCGGTAGTATAAGGCAAAATTTCTGCATAAACATGATGGTCACGCACACGCCTTGCAATAAGCTGATTATACTGCCCGCCGAAATCAAGAACAAGTATTTTCTCCATATTTTCCTCCGTACAAATTACTTACAGTTTATTATATATTATAAAAAGAGCATTTGCAAGTAATATTGAAAATAATGCTCAATAATCAATCAAGCATTATTTCTATATGCTCTCCGTTTTCAGTATCAATATTAACAATATCGCTCACATTGCTTTCTGCCAATGCCACAATCTTGCTTGAAATATCCTTATCAAGACCAAACATCGCACCGATATTAAGCCCAAGCTTTACAAATTTAAATGGGACTTTTATTATGTTTTCTTTACCGTTTTGTTGCGTTATCTTAATTACTATATTCTTTTTATCATCAGCAGATTTCACATTGTCATCTTTTTCTTCTTTTGAATCAACAATATCATCTTCCTGCGCACGAAGAAGAGCATCAACGCTAACACCAAAATAATCTGCAATTTTAGTAAGCAGGGAAACATCGGGGCAAGAACTGTTATTTTCCCATTTGGAAACAGCCTGCGCTGATACACCTAATTCATTTGCAAGTTCCTCTTGTGTTATTCCTTTTTTCTTTCTTAACACAGCTATATTATTACCAATATTCATTGCCATAGCCTCCGTTTTAATTTCATTTTTGATTTTGTTAAACATATTAACTACCTCCTTTGGTAAGCTAATCGTAACATCAAATATGCTCAATAATCAATTATCCGTCAGTTGTTCAACTACACTGTTTGTTGAATTCATACTCAACCGGCGGTTGAGTAGTAAAAAAGAGCAGGAACGAGCCTGCTCTTCAATAAATTTTTTAATTAAGACCTTTTTCATCAAAATTAAGGATAGTTGAAATAATTACATCAAATCCGGTTTTGATAGCTTCAGGAACAAGGCGCTCGGCTGTGTCGCGGCGGTTATGATAATAATCCGCAGGCTTAGGGTCCATAGCTGCAAGGCAAGTTGCAGTAATGCCTGCCTGTGAAAAAGCTGCGGCATCAGATGAGCCGAAATAAACGCTTGAGAATTCAAGGTCATTATGGCCTGCATCTTTAGCTGAATCCATAACAAACTGGCTGAACTGCTGATTATTTTTAACTGTACCCGTCATATCCTTATTATAAACACGAAGATATTCAAGGTCTGCAAGGGTATCAACACACAAAACAACTGTTTCAACACCGCTGTTTACATATTCATCATAATGGTCTTTAGCCCACTGCTTGCAACCGCGAAGCCCTGCTTCTTCACCGTCGGTAATCATTGCGCAAACTTCTGTATTTTCAAAATCTATACCTGCCATATCAAGCATACGCAAAGCGCAAACTGCCGCATAAGTACCTGTAAGGTTATCATTTGCGCCCGGTGAAATAGTATTGAAATCAACAAACACGAATAATGTAACCATACCGAGTGCTGTAACATAATGGAAAATATAGCTGTAATTTACCATAAAGTCACCAAAAGTGCCCATATCAACAAAATTTGCAATAATAGCAATAACGCTTAAAATAAACGAAATTATTGCGCCGCCGATAGTCCAGCTCATAAATATGCCAAAAAGCGGTACTTTTTTGCCATAATAAAGATGACGCCATTCATAAGCTGAATCAATATGACCGCTTATAACAATTCTCTTTTTAACTTCGCCCCTCGGTTTTCTTACACCGACAAGATTGTGTGCCTCAACTTTTTTGTAAAGCGGGTCCATAAATCTCTTATAAAGCAAAAATTCCATAAGAGTAATAAAAAGACTTACAAAAACAACACCGCAAACAATGCACTGTGCCAAAAGCGGAGTAATAATGCTTGTATACATCAAAACCGCACAAACTACAACTGCAAGAAAAATTGCTGCCGACACAAGCTTTGTAAAATGAAGAAATGCTTTAGGTGCCATTTTGTAACTTTCAAAATCAGTACCGTCACAAAAAGTATCCATTTCTTTTTTAATATGCTTTTGAGCCGAGAAGCAATTTTCACTGCCCGATTCACGAGGTCCGTATTTTTTGATTACATTAGTAATTTCCTTAACAGAATAATCAACATTTTCTTTGATTACTGCTTGAGGAAAATCTGAAAACTTCATTTACTTTTCTCCCTGTTCCATATATTTTTTATTGAGTTTGACTTCAAGATGAGTATCACCTAC
>CAVLCX010000203.1:0-3729 GCA_963661525.1 bacterium | reverse complement strand
GTATTATAGTTGTGGGCGGTATCGCTACCGCTACTAAAATAACACCGCAATGGCGGTATGAAAGGCGGTCACAAAATGACACAAAAAACACAATTGAATAACAAAAGAACACAATCAACCACGGACAACAAGGGTACAGCCTTTGCAAGCTATTTTTATGGCAAGTCAAAAAAGCCTTTAGATAGCAGCCAAGCACTTGATTTACTTAACTATGTTAAGCGTATGGCAACGGGCCACGCGTACAAGCGTTATTACTATGGTGACCTGAATAACCCACCGCAACCGGACTACATAGAAGATTTAACGCAATATGCGTTGTTATCGTTGTATAGCGGTTACACTACACGCTACAAAAAGTTAGTAGGCGGTGCAAAGACTGTTACTACTACCCTGAAAGACTGCGAGGCTACTATTGATAAGATTACCAAGGTAGAAAAACCATTGACGGACTTGCAAGCGTTCAGACGCTTCATCTACATATCATTTAATGATTACAACTACAACGAAAGAAGTACTACCGCTACAATAGGCGCACGCAAAACAATACCGCTTGAATTAGAAGCGGACGGCAGCAACGAAGAGATGTTATACATTACCGACTTGTTGGACTTCGTAAAATGGACTGAAAAGGAATTAAACGGCTTGCACGCTGAAAGTTTGACGGCGGATGATTTACAACTGTTGAAAGACTGCTACAACGCGCAAAGCAAAGAAAAACAACGCTATTTATCATATATAGCATATAGCCCACTATGTAGAAAAAGTGCTACTGCCGAGTTTAACAACGCGCAAAGGCGCAAAGGCAAAAAAGCAATAGATGCCTGGACTTTGCAACGCGTGTGTATCCGTTATCTTCGCGCGGGACTTAAAAGCGGTAAGCATAGCAACTTGCTTATTACTCTTGTAAACTCATTCATAAACTATTAACAATTGTTAATAAACTGTTTACAATATTTTGGCGGTAATGAACCGAAAAAAAACTATATAAGTGTAAAGAGTGCAAAAAAGAAAACACCACCCGTTTGGGTGGTGTTAATTTTGTGCTTAATACTACAAATTGAATACACCGCACCTTGCCGGCTACACTTTTTTACAAGCGTAGAAAGAATAGCAAACGGATACCTGAAAGGTGATGTGCCTTTCACATCTATCACGGTTAGAACGATACAGCCTTGAACACTGAAGCCTCGCTACTCTGGTGTTCTTTTTGTATCAAGTTGGTGGATAAACAGACAATTAAGGGCGTCTTGCCTGAAGCTCACATAAACTCTACTCGGTTGAGTGCCTTATGGCTGTATTGATACATTGAGCGGTGAGATTAGACGGTAAGTATAAACTTAAATTGTATGTTCAAAAACTTAACGATTTACTAAGTCCTTAAGTGAATATTTGAGGACTTGTACCTATATCGAACACCTGAGCCTTGCGGTTTGGGTGTTCTTTTATGGGCATAAGTCCATTAGAATATTTTATTTAAAGGAGCTTAAAAATTATGGCTAAGAAATTAAACAATGTTGAGATTTGCAAAGAGGAAGTTCAGGCAGCTATTGAGGGCTATATGGATGCTTACAAAAACAAAAGCGGCTTGGCAATTAAGCAAGAAACTCTTAACAATGCGCTTAAGATGCTTAACAAAACTTACAAGGCTCAGATTTATACCGAGATTAAAAACGGTGAGCATAAGTTTAAGAAAGACTCAAACATTCTCGAGGATGCTATCAACCTTGGTTATTACAATGCCTTCAAGCTCGTTGAGAATAAGAATGATGACGGTGTTATTACCAGCATTGTACTTTCTCAGGAGCGTATGACAGCTATTGACCTTGAGGATTTCTGCAAAAACAACGGTCTTTCAACTACTTGGGTTGGCAAGTTACAGTGCTTTAACATTGAACTTGCTGTTCTTAAGATGATTAACCTCGGCGCAGGAGTTAAAGAGCTTGAGGCTGTTGCGGCTAACACCAAATGCAATCACTTGCAGGAAGTTGTAAGCGATTACATTAAGCATACTAAAGACTCAAAGGCTAAGAACCCTGTTTCAAAGAAATCTCTCGAGGCTTCACTTGATGCGATTGTGAAGCTTCTTCTCCCGTCCTCAAAGGCACTTAAGGAAGACTTACAGTATTTCGATGATTTATATCTTACTTCAGGCAAGAACTTCAAAGAGGTAAGGTTTGCTAACAAATCTAAGATGAAGCGTTACTTTACCGAGGATTTACACAAAATTCTCACTGGCAAACCATTCGGCTTTGATGCTACTGCACTTAAAGACTAATTGTTTAATACGAGAGGTGCTTAAGATGAAAATCAAGAGAATAATCATAATGTCAATTTTGATTTGTTTTGTTTTCGTTTGCGGAGCAGTAGCCGGCGGTGATTTCGTCATAAAGCAGCAAGAAATATATACTAATGATGACGGGTATATAGTTAATATTGTAGGACAAGAACATATATATTACTAAAAGGCATTTTTAAATTAGAGGAGCCTCGTTCTGAGGCTCCTTATTTATGCTTCGATTAAAGCCTTTAAATCTTAGCGTTTGAGGGCTTTGGTGGTTGCACAAATATCGCAACCTTACTACATTCTCCTCTTTTCGATGAGCCTCTCGAAGCCACAGATTTTTGTTCGTGTTGGCTGCTTGAGGCTCTAACATTAAGAGGTTTTTGAAATCGTTAAAGGAGGTTTTTAAAAGGGCTTTTATTACAGTACAAAAAGGTTTTTGAGTCACTGGTAATTTTTATTGAAAACTTTTCTTATTTGTGTTAAAATTTACTAAAGGTTTTTTAAATTTGGTAAATTTTGGTTGAAGGAAAGGTTTTTTATGATAGATTTTACAAGTGAAGAGGGCATTATGGATGCCATTGATAAGTTTTTTCACTTATCGCAAGAGGAAAAAGATAAATACAACAAAAGCTTAAAGGTTGACAAAGCAAATACCTTGAGGTTTTTGTATATGTTTCATGAGGTTTTTAAACTCAGAGATTTTGGGTTTAATGTTGAAAACGAAGTTGATGAGCCAAATAGTGTAATGTCAACTACTTCTAAGGCAACGATTACAAAGAAAAACCCAATGGTATTTGAGGGTGATGCTCTGACTTACCTTGCAAAGGTTTTCAAATTTGCCGATGAAGCAATAATTAACTTTGATGAAATGAATGAGGAAATTTATTTTCCGGTTTTTGTAAAAGGCACGAAAATTAGGGAAGGTTCGGCAGTTAGAGACCCAAGCTATTATGACGCTGAGGTTTTTAATAATGATAGGTCAACGTTTTATAACTTGAGGGAAAAGGCTAAGATTTTTTATCCTGATAAAGATTATGATGAGCAGAAGCTTTTTGCCGTTGCGAACTTTATAAAAATGTTCAATTATGATTTGAATGACAATATGGTCGAAGGTTTTGTAAAAGCCAACATTACCCAAGGCATAATTTTAAATGGTAAATTTGATTCTTGGATTATTTCTACACCTCGACGTATCGAGGTTTTTCGTCAGCTCTTGGAATATTCAGAGAGCTTTAAGATTGAGGCTTGCGAGGATAATGATTGCAGGTTTGAATTTAAAATTAAAGATTTAAAATAAAATAGGATATTAAAGACCGCTGAACACTCAGCGGTCTTTTTACATACAAAAAATTAAGAAAGAAGGTTAAATATGACTGAGGAAAATTTCATAGGTTTAATGTTTTTGAGCGTAATTTTACTTACGCTCTTTTTTTATGCCATTTATC
>CAVLCX010000202.1:0-3787 GCA_963661525.1 bacterium | reverse complement strand
CAATCCTTTTGGCAACATATTCGCTGTTTCCGGTTGCTGAAAAATATAAAATCATAATCTATCTCCTTATCCAAGACCTGCAAATTTAACAAGAAGTGTATGCGGAATAAGCTTTGCAAGCAATCGGTAGCATTTATAAAATGCTCCGGTAGTGTAAACGGCTCTGCCTTTCTTTGCCGCTTTTAACGATTTCAAGGCGGCAGTTTTAGGGTCAATTACGGGTAAACGGTTTTGTCCTTTTGTAAGTTCAGATTTTGTCATTTCTGTAAGCATAAAGCCCGGACACATAGCACATACATTTATGCGCCTTTCTTTAAGTTCCTCACGCAGTCCGAGAGAAAATGCGGACACATAGGATTTTGAAGCACAGTAAACGATTAAGTTTGTGTTGGGAACAAATGCGGAGGTTGAAGATACTTCCAAAATTGTACCTCCGTCTATGATATACGGCAGGCATACCTTTGTTATCGCCGTTGCTCCTTTGCAGTTCAAGTCAATGATTTTCATCATACTTTCAAGCTCCATATTCTCAAAAGAAGAACCGATTGACATACCTGCATCATTTATTAAAACTTCAATCTGCGGATTATTGGCTTTTAACTTTTCTTCCAATATTTTGAAGCTGTTCATATCAGCCATGTCCATAGGAATAATTACCGTATGTTTATCAGGATATTTTTCCGCAATCTTTTTTAATCGTTCTTCACGGCGGGCAATCAACCACAGCTCATCTATTTCAGGAAATAATTTTGTGACGGCGTCAATATAGCAGACACCGAGTCCGGAAGACGCTCCGGTTATAACTGCAATACTCATAAAAGCACTCTCCTTTGCACAAATGAATAAAATTAGACACTTGCGAAATTCTTGATTTCATACTATACTGTAACCGGCAACAAAACAAGTGACAAATGAACCTACCTGTTTAAAGTTGGACAAATATTAAATTTTGCAAAAGGAATCAGCTATGAAATACGATATCACAAAGCCATTAACAAGAGGAGCCAAACGAACATTGGAGGCATTTACCGGTAAAATGTTTATGCTTTTATCCGAGAAATCTTTTGAGGAAATTACTGTCGGTCAGCTATGCGACGCGGCACAATATCCCCGTGCAACATTTTATAATTATTTTGATGATAAATACGATTTGCTTGGTTACTGTTGGCATACACTTGCCGAGCAGGTAGGATTTAACGAATATCATCATGCTGAAGAAAATGAAATGTTATACCTTTATTTTGACCGAATTTATGATTTTACAAAGCAAAATGAAACTGTTATACACCAGGTTCTTTTGCATAACAGTGAGGTTGGATATATGTTTTCAAGCTTCAGGAATTTTCTGAATAATATAATGCGCCAAATATTTAAAGATTGTACGGAAGCTACACAAAAGGATATTCCGAATGAGTTGCTTGCAGACCATTACAGCAATACATTGTTTCTTGTATGGCAGTGGGCAACAATAAAAAAAAGTGACTGCACGAAGAAACAGGCGCATAAATATCTTAACTCATTAGTCGATAATTTGTGAATTTCCCGTCATATTTTCGGTGCGACGCTCGGTTTGGGATATTATTCATTTCTAATTCTTTGTTCTTTATGCAAGGGGTGTAAGATAGTCGCCTTATTGTTCACACTGCCTTATAAAATATCGGCATAAGCCCGTGCTTATTTTTTTGCAAATTTGTAATTGACAAAACGGAAGCTTTATGTTAAACTATCAATAGTTAGTTTTAGCTAACTAACTTGTGGCGGCGAAAGTCGTCTTTATTTTGAAACACAAGTTAGTTTAATCTAACTATTTTTGACAAAGGAGTAATATTATGGTAATAAGCGAATCGGTAGAGGATTATTTGGAATCAATCCTCGTTTTGCAGGAAAAAAACGGATATGTAAGAAGTGTTGATATTGCAAATCATCTTGAAATTTCAAAAGCAAGCGTATCAATCGCAATGAAAAACCTTAAAGAAAATAAATTTGTAAAATTCGCGGATAACCACGAAATCAAATTAACACCCACAGGGCTTGAAATTGCAAAAAGCGTATATGAAAAGCACCTTATGTTCAGCGAATTTTTCTGCAAACTCGGTGTACCTAAGGATATTGCAACACGAGATGCCTGCAAAATTGAACACGCAGTATCCAAAACTACATTTAATGCAATAAAATCATTTGTTCAAAAACACAGTGATGAATTAAACAGCAACAATGAATAATTAAAGAAAGCAGTTCTAATAATGATAGAAGAATACTTAATCGGCCACTGTTCACCCACGCTTGCATCATTAAAGACAGCTAATTTGATGAACATTCCGTTTGACACAATTGAAAATTTAGAAAACTCCGTCTTTCAAACTAACGAAAAGTTAAAACACAAAGGTGTTGAACTGCTGATATTAAAAAAGTGCAGTAACACCGCCCTTGTATATGCATACAGAAAAGATAAATTACAAAATGACTTAAACAAAAACAAGGTAGATGAGTTTTTGAAATTTTACGGATATGAATCAAATGATGCCGATTACTGCATATCAAAGCTTAAATCACGCTTGAAAAACAGTGCTTCATTTCCGCACGAAATCGGTATTTTCCTCGGCTATCCGCTCGGTGATGTGATAGGATTTATTGAAAACGCAGGGCAAAACAGCATATGTTCAGGCTGCTGGAAAGTATATTGCAATGAATGTGAAGCAATAAAAACATTTAAAAAATTTGAAAAATGCAAAAAAATCTATCAAAAATTATGGTTGCAAGGTCGCAGCATTGTAAAACTCACTGTTACGACATAATATATAAAAACAGAAAGGAGCATTATGAGTAAAACAGCTATTGTATATTGGAGCGGTACGGGTAACACCGAAGCGCTCGCAAATAAAATTTACGAAAGTGCAAAGAACCTTGGCAAAGATGTGCAAATTTTCACAGCAGGCGAATTTTCAGAAGATAAAGTTGATGAATTTGATACCGTAATTTACGGTTGCCCATCAATGGGATGTGAACAGCTTGAAGATTTTGAATTTGAACCTATGTTTGAAAGCTGCAAGCCAAAGCTGAAAGATAAAAGCATTGCCCTGTTCGGCTCTTACGGCTGGGGCGGCGGTGAATGGATGCGCCAATGGGAAGATGATTGCAGAAATATAGGCGCAAACCTTATTTTTGAAAGCATAATTTGCAACGACGCACCCGATGACGAAGCTTTGTCAAAATGCGAAGAACTCGCAAAAGCATTATGAGAACATCATAAAAAGATAAAACGCAACGATTAAATTTAATCGTTGCGTTTTATCTTTTTGCACATATATATTGCTATCAAAAGCAATATCGGGAAAATCGTTCCGGCAAGAAATCCTATTTTCATATTATCATTAAATTTACCGGAAATAAAGCCGACAAGCCCCGGCCCTGCCGTACAGCCCAAATCGCCGCCGAGTGCAAGCAGTGCAAAAAGCGCTGTGCCGCCCCTTTTGATTGCCGCCGAAGCTTTGCTGAAAGAACCTGGCCACATAATTCCTACCGAAAGTCCGCATACAGCACAGCCTATTAAGCTGACTGCATTACTCGGCACAAGGCTGATTATAAGATATGAAACTGCGCATAAAACCGCACTTATATTCATAAATTTATCAAGCTCAATTTTATCACCGAATTTTCCGTAAAATGCCCTTGATATACCCATAAGGCAGGCAAATGCCATAGGCCCTGCAAGGTCACCTGCCGTCTTGCTTACACCAAGTCCTTTTTCTGCAAACGCAGATGCCCACTGGCTTACGCCCTGCTCACT